>JAHWJJ010000006.1 GCA_019348475.1 Gemmatimonadota bacterium
TTTGGGGAGGTGCGAGCCTGAGCGAGCCGAGGGGGCGCGGCGCGGGTCCGGCCACACCTGCTGGAAGCCTGGCCGCACATCGGGCTTTTCCATCCAGGGAGCGCACGCGCGCAACTCTGCGGATCGCAACCAGGTCATCCTGAGTCATACGGCGCTGCGCGCACCATACCGGATGAAACCGCAGTTCAACCTCCCCCAGGTTTTGTGCGAGCCTGAGCGAGCGGAGGGGCGCGGCGCGGAGCCGGCCATACCTGCTGCAAGGGTCCGCGCGCCGCCGCGGTGAAGGTCGCGAGCGGGGGCAGCGGCCTCATCCGCGACCAGGCTCTCCCGCGCGGCGGCTGCCGCGGTACCAGCGCGCCAGGCGATCCGGCGAGACGCCCAGGTGCCAAGCGGCCAGGACGGCGCCGTTCACCAGCTGCTGGCGCACGACGCCGCGCTCCAGGAAGCGCCGCGCCGACGTGGTCACCGGCGCGGGGACCACCGCCAGGCGCCCCATCCGCCGCATCCGCCGCAGCAGGTCCACGTCCTCCAGCAGCGGCATCTCCCGGTATCCTCCCAGCGCATCGAAGACATGGCGGCGCACGAAGATGCCCTGGTCCCCAAAGCGGAGCCAGGGCAGCGTGGAGCACGCGCCGTAGAAGCGCAGCAGCGGGTGCGGATGGTCGAAGCGCAACGTGAAGGTGCCACCCGCGACGCGCGGGTCCGCCAGCGCTCGGCGCATCCGCGCCAGCCCGTCCGGATGCAGCACCGTATCGGCGTGGAGAAAGAGCAGCACGTCCCCCGAAGCGTGGCGCGCGCCGGCGTTCATCTGCACCGCACGGCCGCGCGGGGTGTGCAGCACGCGGGCCTCGCGCGCGGCGATCTGCGCGGTGGCGTCGGTGCTCCCGCCGTCCACCACCAGCACCTCGTCCGCGCCGCCGGCCGCGCGGATGCCGCCCAGGCACCCGGCGATCCACGCGGCCTCGTTCAGCGTGGGCACGATCACCGAGAGCCGCATGGAATTCAGCGCGCGCAGGCGGGGCCCCGCCCAGCCGGGGGAGCGCCCGGAGTCAGCCGCGGTTGTACGGCTCGTCGGTGCGCCGGTCGTACGTCTTGCCGCCGCAGTTGGGGAACTCGGGGATCTGCCCTTCTTCACACGCACCGTCTCGTTGCAGCGCGCGCAGTGGAAGGCGCCGCTCTCCCGCGCCTCTTCTCCCGCATGTGCCGCCATCGCGTAACTGTGATGAACGTCCCCACCAGAAACGCGGGACGGCGGGACCGGAACGGGTGCGGTCGCGCCGCCATCTCCGTCGCCACGGTGGTGGACAGAGTGACCAGCGGCTACGATGCCGCGCCCAGGTGCCGCGACAGCCATCCGGCGGAGAGGCGGGCGACCTCCTCCAGCGTCCCGGGCTCCTCGAACAGGTGCGATGCGCCGGGGACGATCTCCAGCCGCACCTCCACCTCGGGGCTCATGCGCGCCATGGCGTCGCGGTTCATCCCGATCACGGGCACGTCGTCGCCGCCCACGATGAGCAGGGTGGGCGCGCGCACGTGCGGCAGCGCGTCCCCCGCCAGGTCCGGACGCCCGCCGCGCGACACCACCGCCGCCACGTGGTCCGGCGCGCGCGCCGCCGCCACCAGCGCCGCGCCGCCCCCCGTGCTGGCGCCGAACAGCCCGATGGGCAGCCCGCGCGTGTCCGGGTTCTGCCGCAGCCAGCGGATGGCGCCGGCCAGCCGGTCGGCCAGCATCCCGATGTCGAAGCGCAGGTGGGCCGTACGCGCGTCCACCGCCTCTTCGTCGCGCGTCAGCAGGTCGATCAGCAGCGTGCCCAGCCCGGCCGCGTTCAGCTCGCGCGCCACGTACCGGTTGCGGGCGCTGAAGCGGCTGCTGCCGCTGCCGTGCGCGAACAGCACGACGCCCGCGGCGCCGGCGGGCACCGCCAGATCGCCCTCCAGCGCTGCCCCGCCGGCGTCGAACGTCACCGTCCGCTCCGCCGCCTGCGTGCTCATCGGCTCCTCCCCGCCCGCGCGGGCCAGCAGCTCGCGAACCTCGGCGTCCGTGGTCTGGGAGAAGTCCTCATACCACATCCCCACGCCGTAGAAGGGCCGGGGCGTGCTGGTGCAGACGACCTCGTCCACCCGGTTTCGGAAGTCGTCGCAGCTTTCTTCCGCCGCCACGGGCACGGCCACCACCACCCGCGCGGGGCCCTGCAGCCGCAGCGCCTGCGCAGCGGCCCGCATCGTGGCGCCGGTGGCCAGGCCGTCGTCCACCAGGATCACCGTGCGGCCGCGCACGTCCGGCGCCGGGCGGCCGTCGCGGTACTCCCGCTCGCGGCGCTCCAGCTCCGCCTCCTCGCGCGCCGCGACGCTGTCGATGATCGAGTCCGGGATGCGCAGCGGCTGCACCACGCTTTCGTTCAGCACGCGGACGCCGCCGGAGGCGATGGCGCCCATCGCCAGCTCCTCGTGGCCGGGAACGCCCAGCTTGCGGACGATGAACACGTCCAGCGGCGCACCCAGCGCGCGCGCCACCTCGAACCCCACGGGCACCCCGCCGCGGGGGAGCGCCAGCACCAGCACGTCGTCGCGCCCCGCGTAGTCGGACAGGTCCGCCGCCAGCGCGCGCCCCGCGTCGGTGCGGTCGCGAAATCGTCGTTCCGCCAGCATCGTGCCTCCTCCCGTCCGGTCCTCGCGGGCCCGTGCGCGCAAAGCCCCCATCCGCCGCGAATCCCGTTCCGTCCCCGCGGCGGCAAGCGGACAGTGGAACCCGCGGGAGTGCGTTGTGACCGGGGGCGGAGAGGGAACGAACGAAAGGCCAGGAGGCGATCGACGCCTCCCGGCCCGTGTCGGCGAAACGGCCGGAGCCGGCTAGTTCACGTTGGGACAGCCGGCATCGCTCACGCACGCGGTGCCGCCGATACACGATTCGCCGGGACAGGAGCCGGTGTAGCAGTCGCACGTTCCATCTCACGATTCGTCGCAGGTGGCACAGCCGGGGCAGGTGCAGACGGTTTGGCGCGACGCGTCCTGACGCCGAGCATTCGCTGACCCGTCCGTCGGCCGAGCACGTGCGCGCATGCCGATGCGTCGTCCCACCCGCCTGATGAGCGCCAGGTTCGCGTCGGTGCCCTCTGTGACGCAGAATCCGTCCCTTCCACCCGCACCCGGAAGCGCCGCACCCCGGCACGACGAACTGGTCAACCGGAGTGGCCTACGCTACGTTCGGGGGTCGTCTGAATCAGAAGGGCCAGCTCCAGGGCGGCCGGGAGCCAGAGGGTGAATCGTGAGCCTTCTCCGGGGCGGCTCTGAAGGGTTACGTCGCCTCCCATGAGCCGGGCCAGGCGTCGGCTGATCGCCAGCCCCAGCCCCGTGCCTCCGCTCTCGCGGGTGTACCCCCCCTTCACCTGGTAGAACGGCTCGAAGATCTGCTCCGCGTGCTCCGGGGCGATGCCGATCCCGGTGTCCTCGACATCGGTGCGGATCCAGGGTCCACCTCGGCCGCCCCACGCCTCCGCATCGTCCGTCACCGTGCAGGTGACCCGCACCCGGCCGCCGCTCTCCGTAAACTTCAGGGCGTTGGAGAGCAGGTTGACGAGGATCTGGCCCGCGTGCCCGGGATCGCCCAGGAAGACCGCGTCGGGGCACGGGCCGAACTCGATCACCACCCCCGCCTCGGTCGCCTGGGGAAGCATGAGGTCGAGCGCGCCGCGTACCGTTTCACAGAGCGGTACCGCGTTTTTTTCCACCTGCATCTCCCCCGCCTCTACCCGGGACAGGTCCAGCACGTCGCCGATGATGGCCAGCAGGTGCTGACTGGCCCCGCGGACCCGCACCAGGAAGTCCCGCTGCATCTCCGTGAGTGGGCCGGCAAGCTCCATCTGCAGCAGCTCCGCGTAACCGATCACCGCGTTGATGGGCGTGCGGACCTCGTGACTCATCGTGGACAGGAACTGGCTTTTCGCCTGGTTGGCGCGCTCCGCCGCGGCACGTGCCAGCTCGGCTTCCCCTGTGCGCAGCTCGAGGTCCGCGTTGGCCCGCTGAAGGTCGTCATTGGCCATCTCCAGCTCTGCCTGCGCTTCCTCCAGCTGTATCGCCTGCGCCTGGAGCTCATCCGCCTGGGTCTCCGCTTCCAGCCGGGCCTCCAGCGCCTCGGCGAGCGCCTGGTCGCGGCCGGCCTCGGCGCGGACCCGTTCCACGAATTGCCCGATCTCGCTCCCGATCGCGTCCAGCGTCCCCAGCAGCGAGTCGTCAGGGGGTTCGACGTCGCGGGTAAAGAACTCGATCACCCCGCGCACCGCACCGCCCACCGTGATGGGGAACGCAGCCGCCCCGTGAAGCCCCGCATCGGCCGCGATCGCGGCCCGCGGAAGGGCGGGGTCGCGCGCGGCGTCGGCGATCCATACCGCCGTGCCGGCCGCCCAGGCCCGGCCGGGAAGACCTTCCCCGCGCGCGAAGGCGGCAGCGCGGGTCGCATGGACAAAGCGGTCGGCCTGCACGCCGGCGCGCAGCCACACCTCAATGCACTTCAGCGCGTCTCCGGCGGGGACCACCTCCCACAGCGCGCCCACGTCCCAACCCAGGGGTTCACCGACGGCCGGCATGATCCGCCGCGCCGCCTCGTCCAGGCTCGCCGACTCCGCCAGCGCCCGCGTGACCGCGTGCTCGGCGGCGCGGCGCGTCTCCTCGCGCTTTCGCCTGGAGATGTCGTGGATGAAGCCGGCGAACACGTGCCGCTCGTCCTGCACGTACTCGCCGAAGGAGATCTCCGTGGCGATCTCGGGGCCCGCCCGCGTGAGCCCGGGAAGCTCCACACCGGTCCACGGTATGTTGCGCCGCCCGGTGGCGAGGTAGCGCCGCATCCGCTTCTCGTGCGCCGCGCGCAGTCGCTCCGGGACGAGCATGGAGAGCGGCTGGCCGATCAGCTCCTCGGGCGGGTACCCGAAGATCCGCTCCATTGCCGGATTTGCGGAGACGATCACGCCGGTGTCGTCCATCACCACGATGCCGTCCGGATTCACCTCGGTGAGGGTGCGGTAGCGCTCCTCGCTCTCGTGCCGCGCGCGGAGCGCCTCGCGCTCACCGCGCAGGCGCTCTTCAATCTCCACCACCGCCACCGCGGCGAGCGCGCGGAGGATCTCCATCTCCTCGGCCGTCCACTCCCGCACACGGAAGTCGATCACGCAGAGCGTCCCCAGCGTATGGCCGCCGGCGGTGGTGAGCGGGGCCGCGGCGTAGGACACGATGCCGGATTCGCGGGTGGCGCGGCTCTCCCGCGTCAGCGGGTCGATTCGAGAGTCCGTAATCGCTATGGGTGCCTGAGCGGCGACGACGTGCTGGCAGTAGGAGAAGTCCAGGGATACGGGTCGGTTGGACATCCATTCCCCGGGCCCGGAGGAGGCACACGGGATCTGGCGGTCGCCGGTGACCAGGTTCATCTGGGCGACGGGCGCGTGGACGGCGAGTGCCGCGGCGTGGGCCAGGCGGTCGAACGACGCGACCCGCTCCGCCGTCACGAGGCCGGTGCGGTGAAGCGTCGATAGCCGCTCGGGGTCCTGGAGGAGCGGGATCGGCGGCGTGTGGTGCGTCATCGGCACGGAGTTCGTTGAATCGGCGGCCTAGACGAGCTTCTCCCGTCCAGGGCGTCGGACTGCGCAACGGTCGGGCCGGCGTCGGGGTCACCGGTGTATTTTACGCGGCGGCGGTGAAGGCGGCCGACGGGCAGCGCATGGCAGATCCACTCCATCGCCACGAGCATGTGGCTCCGGTGCCCACGCCGGATCATCGCCCCGGCCAACGCCAGAATGACACAGCGCCAGGGCAGGTGCGCTACTGGCCCTTGCGCAGGCTTCGCATGTGCTCGTGCTACCACCCCGGAACGCTCTCTGCGTGCTCGCTTACCCAAAAGCCACACTTCCACCACCGGCGAGGAGCAGGACGCGTGGTTTACCCGACGGACGATGCGCCTCTGAGGCTTCGGATACTCACCAGCCAGGTGAAGGAAGTCGCGGCGCGAGTAGCAGAGCAAGTAGAGCGGGCGAGGGCGGCGCGGGAAGCGTCGGAGTACATCCTACAGGAACGGGAACGCGTGCTCGGAGGAATCACGGTCTCGCCTAGAGGTCCTCGACCCGCGCCCCGGAGGCGCTGCATGTAGGCCGGATTCCACTGGAAGCCGCGGGAAGGCGATCGCCGACGCGCAAGAGGCAGTGCGGATGGCCGGTGAGATGCGGGAGCAAAGCCCGCCGTGGATTCGAACCGGCGTTCCTCGGTTGCTGTCGAAGAACCTGGTGCTCGCCCGTGCCCCGATTAGTCGGGCGGTGTCGCGGGGCGCGTCGCGGAGTTCTCCAGCCAGAGAAAAAAGCTCGATCCAGCGCCGGCCACGCTGGTCGCAGTAAGGTCCCCGCCCATGAGCCTGGCGAGCCGCTGACTGATCGCAAGCCCCAGACCCGCCCCCTCGGCACTCACGTTCCCTATCTGCTCATAAGGCTCGAAGATCGTGCCCAGCTGGTCCGCCGGGATCCCCTGCCCATTGTCTTCGACCCGGATGTATACCCAGGGCCCCAGGGCTCCCAGCTGGGCATCAGGCGGTGCCTGCTGGGTTGCCCCGGCACTCACGGTGACGCGGCCGCCGCTCGGCGTGAATTTTACGGCGTTGGCCAACAGGTTCACGAGGATCTGGCGCACGCGGCCCTCGTCGCCCCAGTAGCACAGGTCCGCCGCCGAGCCGCTGATCGCGTTCGTCAACGTCAGGCCCTTCGCCTCGGCCTGGGGCGCGACCAGCAGCAGCGCCTCCTCGGCGGTGGTTCCGAGCCCGTGTGCCGCGGGCGTGACCGGCAGCCCGCCAACATCCAGCCGCGAGAGATCGAGCACCTCCGAGGCGAGCCCCAGCAGGTGCTTGCTGCTGAGCCGGATTCGTCCAAGCTGCGTACGCTGCGTCTCGTTCAGCGGGCCCGCGATCTCCATGTCCAGGAGGTCGGCGTACGCGATGATCGCCTGCAGCGGCGTGCGCAGCTCGTGCGACATGGCGGCCAGGAAAGCACCCCTTGCCCGGTTCTCCGCGACCACCTTTCTGCCGGTCTCCGTTGCCTCCTTCGCCGCCTTCAGCGCTGCCTCTGCCGCGTGCGCCGCCGTGAGATCACGAGTGAGCTTGGCATAACCCTGAAGTTCCCCGCTCGCGTCCCGCAGCGCCGTAAGCGTGGCGCCAGCCCAGAACGTGGAGCCATCACTGCGCACGCGCTGGCCTTCGCTGACCATCTCGCCGCGCCGTGCCGCCTCTGCCAGATGCCCTTCGGCGGTCCCGTCCTCCGCCCCCCCGTCGGGGTAGAGCACGCGAAAGTGGGCGCCCTCCACCTGCTCCCGCGTCCACCACTTGATCAGGCGTGCGCCCTCGCCCCAGTAGATGATGGTCCCCTCCGGGTCCATCAGGAAGATCGCGTAGTCGCGCACGTTGTCGGCGAGCGCGACGAACGCTCGCTGCGCGATACCCGTGGCCTCGAAGAGGGCATTGAGGTTCGGAGCGTCCGTGCTGCCTTCGGCGCGCAACCTGGCCCGCAGTTCCCCCCGTTCCCAGGCTTTCTCGCGTTCCCGGGATTCATTGCCGGATGGTTCCGGCGCGCGGCCGGTGGTTTCCCCGGCAGGGGTCGGAACGACCGGCTCGGGCGTACGCGGATCCCCTGGTCTCTCCTCGGCCATTTCTTCGATCCTTCCGCTGAGAGTGGACGAGGATGCCTCGTCTCATTGTACGAGGTGCGGCCAGCCACGCCGAAACCGGCCGTGACGTACGCCCCTCGGCGGTCGCGACCCTGGGCCACGCACTGCCGGTATCGTGCCTGCCGCCGTATCCGCCGCAGCCCCCGATTCGGAGCAGGACGGCGCCGACGATATTTCCCAGAGGCGAGATGCGCTCCACCTTCGGGGATTAGCGCCGAGCGCGCTGAGCGCGAAGTTCAGCAACGAGCGTCGTCAAACCGGATTCGGCGGCGATCGAGGCCCACCGCCCGCCCTCCGTGTGCACGGCCCATGGCGGCGACCGAAGGACCTTGCCGGCGGAACGCAAGGCTGGCTTTCCGCTAAAGGACTTCGCTCGCGCGGCGGGCGAGAAGGTCCTTCGGTCACGCGCAGGCGGTTGCGGCACTTCGAGTTGCGCGCACGCGCTCCCTCAGGATGACAGCGGGGGCTAACGCATAGGGGCGAGTCGTCCTGCGTCATCGGGCGCTGGGCACCGTACGAGACGAAAGGGCAGTTCAACCTCCCCCAGGGTTTTTTGGGGGAGGTGCGAGCCTGAGCGAGCCAAGGGGGCGTGGCGCGGATCTCGCCAACACCGCCCGGGGCTGGAGCACAGGAGTGCGCAGTCATCCTTGATCCATCGGGCGCTGCGCGTTGCGGCACGACGGCGGAGTTCAACCTCCCCCCGGGTTTTTTGGGGGCGGTGGGAGCCTGAGCGAGCCAAGGGGGCGTGGCGCGGAGCCCGCCAGCACGGCGGGGGCTGGAGCACAGGAGCGCCCAGTCATCCTGAGCCATCGGGTGCTGCGCGTTGCGGCACGAAACCCCCGTTCAACCTCCCCCAGGGTTTTGGGGGGAGGTGCGAGCATAAGCGAGCGGAGGGGGCGCGGCGCGGAGCCCGCCAACACCGCCGAGACTCCGTCCGCGCTCGGGGCGCTGGCCCACTTGGTAGAAGCCACCGCCCTCGCGTGACTTAACATCCCACCTTCCATTGCCGGAGGCGACGTTGCAGCAGGTGTTCGGGGTGGGTCCGCGGGGCAACCTGGAGGTGTTCGGCATCCCGCTGCTGGGGATGAACCCCGACACAGGGTGGCGGCTGCTGCTCTCGGTGTCGGCCATCGTCCTCGTCTGGCTGCTGGCGAAGGCGCTGCGGGCGCTCACGCGCGCCGTGCTGCGGGGGCGCGACGACGTGCGCGCGCGGTTCTGGACGCGGCAGGCGGTGCAGCTCTCCACCACCGTTCTGCTCCTTCTGCTGCTGCTTTCCATCTGGTTCGACCGCCCCGGGCGGCTGGCCATGCCCATCGGCCTGCTGACGGCGGGGCTGGCGGTGGCACTGCAGCGGGTGGTGCTGGCGCTGGCGGGCTACTTCGTCATCCTGAGCGGCAAGGTGTTCAACGTGGGCGACCGCATCACCATGGGCGGGGTGCGGGGGGACGTGATCGCGCTGGGTTACACCCGCACCGTCATCATGGAGATGGGGCAGCCGCCGGCGGTGCAGGAAGACGACCCCGCCATGTGGATCGGGGCGCGGCAGTTCACCGGGCGCATCGTCACCATCACGAACGACAAGCTGTTCGACGAGCCCGTCTACAACTACACGCGCGACTTTCCGTACATCTGGGAAGAGATCCGCCTCCCCGTGCGCTACCAGGACGACCGCGCCCGGGCGGAAGAGATCCTGCTGCAGGCGGCCCGCCGCCACACCACGCCGGTGGCCCAGATGGGACGCGAGGCGCTGCAGAACATGCGGCGCCGGTACTTCGTCCAGGCCGCGGACCTGGAGCCGCGAGTGTTCCTGCGCATCACCGACAACTGGCTGGAGCTGGCGGTGCGGTTCGTGGTGCCCGAGCACGGGATCCGCGAGATCAAGGACGCCATCAGCCGCGACGTGCTGGCCGCGCTGGACCAGGCCGGAATCGGCGTCGCCTCGGCCACCTTCGAGGTCACGCAGCTTCCCCCCCTGCGGGTGAGCGGCGCACCCCGGGCTTGACAGCGGCGCCGGGAACAGTTACCTTGGGGCTTGCGAACAAACCGCGGGCGAAAATCCGCGGAGACCAGAGTGCAAGAGGACCTGGGACGCTTTCGCTTCCCCGGTCCTTTTTCCGTTCTGGCCGGTTCGCAAACGCCCGCGCACGGGGGGCGATCAGCCCGCGCAATGAAGATGACGATCGTTGGTCGGATGTCCCGTACCTCGAGAGTCGGACAACACAGTTTCAGGAGCGTACGGAGATGGCTACGACCGGTACCGTCAAGTGGTTCAACGACAGCAAGGGCTTCGGCTTCATCACGCCCGAGGACGGCAGCAAGGACTGCTTCGTCCACCACTCCGCCATCCAGGGAAGCGGCTTCAAGTCGCTGGCCGAGGGTGAGCGCGTGGAGTTCGACGTGGTGCAGGGCCAGAAGGGCCCCGCGGCCGAGAACGTCGTCCGCCTGGGCTGATTCGCCCGGACGGCCACAGGACGGCGGGGCCGCTCCACCCAGGTGGAGCGGCCCCGATTTTTTACTGCCCAGTGCCCAGGATCAAGTGCCCAGTCCGGCGCCGCACTTGGCATTTGGCACTTGGCACTTGGCACTTGGCACTTGGCACTTGGCACTTGGCACTTGAAAGCGAGCGGGCCGTCCTGATGGATCAGGACGGCCCCGCTTGTCTTTCCACGTGCGCCGGCGGCTTCAGGCCGCGGCCACCAGCACGTTGGACGCCGCGGCGAAGAAGGGCCGCGCGCCCTCGGTGGAAAGCCGGATCTCCAGCAGGCGGCTGCCGTCGCTGGTCTTGCCCAGGACCGCCGCCACCACCCCCTCGCCGCCCGTGCAGTACACCTCGTCGCCCACCTTGGGCGTGTGGTCACCGTTGGCGACCCATCCGGGGTGCTTGTCCGCGCTCACGAACAGGTCGTCGTCGCGAATGCGCTTGGTGCTGTTGCCCATTGCCATCGGGGGTACTCCTTCCGCTGGGGATAATGATCGGGGCTCGTTCCGGAGCTCAGCTCTTGTGACGGTAGGTGATGCGGCCGCGCGTAAGGTCGTACGGCGACAGCGACAGGGTGACCCGATCGCCCACCATCACGCGGATCTTGAACTTGGTCATCTTGCCGGCGCCGTAGGCCAGCACCACATGCCCGTTCTCGAGCTCTACGCGGTACTTGCGGTCCGGGAGCACCTCGGTCACGTGCCCATCCACCACGATACCTTCTTCCTTTGCCAAGCTCCTCCCCTTCTGCACACCGTGCGTTCAGTGAACGATCGCCCGCGGCGTCCGTCGCAAGGCGGACGGACTCCGGGGCACTACAGAAGTATGTATACCGCGCCACCCCCATTCGGTTCCGCGTTCCGAGCCGGACCTCCGGCGAGGTGTTGCAGCCCACGCGTCCCGCCCAGTCGTCGCTGATGAGGAGTATCGGCGGTTTGGGCGGGATCCGCGCCGCGCCCCCCTCCGCTCGCTCAGGCTCGCACCTCCCCCCAAAAACCCTGGGGGAGGCCTGGGGGAGGTTGAACCGCGCTTTTCGTGCGATGGGTCGCGCAGCCCCGGATCGCTCAGGGTGACTGCCTCGCGTCCCTGGCGGTGGGTGCCCTGGCACCATCCGCGGCGCGGCCGGCCCGCGAGAAAGCCGCGGTGTCGGCATCCACAGCGTCGCCTGCCCGTCTTTCGCTCACCCCGTTTACTTTGTAGTCTGTTCGCCGCTCACTCCCACGCTGCCCCCTCCGGTCTGCACCTGCCGGTCATGCAAGCGTGGAGCTTGCTGCAATGTCAGAACGGACATAGATTCATGGGGCCAGAGAAGAAGCCAGTGGTATGGCTGAGCGGCGAGGTCAAGTCGCCGCCGTTCTCTCCGGGAGCGCGGCGCGAGGCAGGGGAGATGCTGAGGCGCCTGCAATGGGGCGAGTCGCTGAGTCTGCCGCATTCGCGGCCCATGCCCGGCATTGGACCCGGTTGCCACGAGCTGCGGATCATGGATGAGGACAAGAGCTGGCGCATCATCTATCGCATCCACCGCACGGCCATCGTGGTCGCCGACGTATTTCAGAAGACGACGCAAGCCACACCGGTGCACGTGATCGTGGCCTGCAAGCGCCGGCTGCGCCGCTACGACGAAGAAACTGGAGGGGCATGATGATGGACGAGAGCACGCGCAAGCGGCTGGAGGCCAGCGGGTGGAGGGTCGGAGACACACAGGAATTCCTTGGACTCTCCGACCAGGAGATGGCATACATCGACCTGCGGATCTCGGTCAGCAACGCTTTGCGAGCCCGCCGCGAGGCCGAGGGGCTGACGCAGAGGGCGCTGGCGACCCGCCTGGGGTCCAGCCAGTCGCGGGTGGCAAAGATGGAGGCGGGCGACTCATCCGTGTCGCTGGACCTGCTGGTGCGCGCGCTGCTCGCCGCCGGGGCCACGGTGCGCGACATCGCCGAAGCCATCGCGCCGGAGCGGGCGCGGCCGGCGTAAACCGCGCGGCTGCTCCCGCTCCCCTGCTGCACGGTCGAACAACCCTCGCTCGCGGCAGCGCTGGAGCTTCTCCGCACGCCGTGACGCCCGGCATCATCATCAACGGAGAGGGGCGGCTCCAGATGGGGCCGCCCCTCCTCGTTCCAACTGACGAGGTCAGGCGCCGATGAGCTGGGCCAGACGGTCGCTGGCGCGGCGGGCGCGGTCCAGGCGCTCCAGGTAGGTGGCCTGGGCGTCCTTCAGGCGCACGTCGCAGAAGGGGCAGGTTTCCTCGTCGGGGCCCACGAACCGCGAGCAGCCGCGGCAGAGCACCAGCAACGGCGGGGTGCGGCGCCGGAGCGCCGGCCTGCGCCCGGCGTACGGCGCGGGGTAGCGCACCTGGCGCGGCGCGGGATCGTCATCCACCGCAGCGCCGTTCGCGCGCCGTGCCAGCTCCAGCACGTCGATGGTGTCGGTGACGGCGTCCATCGGCTCCAGGACGAGTTCGAATCGGCCGTGGTCGAACGAGCAGCCGGGGGCGCTCTGTACCTGCACCACCCGCTCGCGCAGCCCATGCGCGGCAAGCTCCAGCGCGCGGTGGTGGCAGTACGGGTTGTTGCCGCGCTCGCCCAGCAGCGAGTGCGACGTCCAGTTGCAGCCGCCGCGGCAGATCTCGGCGTAGTAGCAGCCGGCGCAAAAGCCCCACAGGTCCTCGGTCCCCCGCTCGCGCGTAAAGGCCATGGGGGTGCCGGCGGCGCGCCAGATCTCGGCCAGCGGCACCTGGCGGATGTTGCCGCCGGCGTACGGGGTGGTGGGGAGCGACGGGCACCCCTTGATGGTGCCGTCCGCCTCGATGCCGATGGTGGTCTGCCCCGCCATGCACCCGGAGTAGTGCGCCCTGCCGTCGCCGGCGCCCCGCCACAGGTGCTCGTAAGGCCCGTAGTATCCCACGTTGTTCCCCGCCTGCAGCAGCAGCCCGCGCACCTGGCCCACGTGGTACAGCTCCGCCAGCAGGGGCATCACCTCCAGCAGGTCGTACGGCTGCAGCAGCAGGTCGGGGTTGTCGGCGGCGCGGCCCATGGCCACGGTAAGCTGCACCTGCCAGTTTTTCGCCTGGTGCGCGATGAACACCTCCTGCAGCTGGCGCAGGTGCGGAATGACGGGCTTGCTGATCTGCGTGTTGACGCTGGCCACCAGGCCGTTGTCGCGGATGGCGTCCAGCGCGGCCAGCGCGTCGTCGTACGAGCCGCGGACACCGCGGATGGCGTCGTGCACCTCGCGCGGGCCGTCGATGGAAACGCCCGCGCCCACCAGCCCCGCCTCCGCCGCTTCCTTCACGCGCCCGGGCGTGAGGCGGTAGCCGCCGCTCTGCAGGGTGGCCGCCATGCCGTGGTCGCGGATGGCGCGGATGATCTGCAGCCAGTCGCGGCGCATGAACGCCTCGCCGCCGATCAGCGTGATCTCGCGGGTGCCCAGCGCGGCCAGCTCGCGCACCACCTCCAGCGCCTCTTCGGTCGACAGCTCGTCGGGGCGCGCGCGCCCGGCGCGGGAGCCGCAGTGGTTGCACTTGAGGTTGCACGCCAGCGTGACCTCCCACACCACGTGCACGGGCACGTGGCCGCGCACGTCGGCCTCGGAGACGTAGCGGTCCGGCGCGGGGCGCGCGCTCATCGCCCGCTCAGACGCCCTTGATCGCGGCGTCCAGCTCCGCGAGCGCGGCCGAAACGTCTCCGGCGGAAGGATGGCCCGGATTGGACGCCAGCCAGGTGCGCGCGCTGGCGGCCTGCTGCTGCATCCGCGCCGTATCGCCGCTGGCGGCGGCTTCGCGGATCGGCGTGCCGTACGGGACCATCGGGCCGCAGATGGGGCCCAGGACGGGGTCCAGGATCACCGGGCAGTCGACATCGCTCATGGTGCTTGCTCCGTCGGGAGATGGAAGTGGATCCGCCCACCGTGAGATGGCGGCTGGCGGACGGGCGGGCCGTTGATCGACCGCAATTACGGCGCCAAATGGTTCCACGGCGCCGGCTGCCGGTCCCCGCCAATGAGCGGGCGGCGGATGCGAGGCCTGCATCCGCCGCTCCGCCATGCTCAGCGGCTGCCGAGCGCTCGTCCAGTTCGCGCAGCGCGGCGTGCACCTCGCCCTGCTCCTCGGGGCCGGGATTGTCCCTGAGCCACTGCCGCGCCTCCTCGCGGCCCCGCGACTTGTGTTTGCCGCCGGGGCCGTCTATTCTCAGCGCGCAGCCTGGCTGCCCCGGACGCCACATCCTCCGCATCGCCGCGGCACTCCGATCTCCCGGTCCATGACGACACTCCGCCGCATCATCCGGCCGCGCGCGCTCGCGTACGCGCTGCTGCTGGCCGCGCTCCCCGCCGGCGCGCAGGAGTTTCGCCCTGCCGCCACGTTCGTGCAGATCAACGACGTCTACCGCATCGACGCGGTGGAGAACGGCACGGCGGGCGGCATCGGGCGGGTGGTGACGGTGGTGGAGCGCGCGCGCCGCGCCACCGGTGCACCGGTGCGGGTGCTGCACGCCGGCGACTTCATCGCCCCCTCGCTGGAGAGCCGGTACTTCGAGGGGCAGCAGATGATCGACGCGCTCAACTTTCTGGACGCCCGCGCGCCGCTGATCGTGGTGCCCGGCAACCACGAGTTCGACGAGCGCCGCCCCGGGATGCTGGTGAACGCCATCAACGCGTCGCGCTTCCCCTGGCTGGCGGCCAACGTACGCCTGAACACGGGCGACCCGCAGGCCGACCGGCGCCTGGGCGCGGACACGGTGATCGAGTCCGGCGGCATGCGCATCGGCGTCTTTACGCTCACCTTCCTGGATTCGCCCCGCGACTACGCCACCTGGGACACCGCGTTCGTCGCCCTTGCGCGGCAGTCCATCCAGGCGCTGGAGGCACGCGGGGTGGACGCGATCGTGGGCCTGACCCACCTGGACCTGTCGGTGGACCGGCGCATCGCCGCCCTGCGGGGGGCGCATCCAAAGCTGATGTGGATCGCGGGCGGGCACGAGCACTTCCTGATCCACGACCCGCTGACGGACAGCACCGCCGCCATCACCAAGGGCGACAGCAACGCGCGCCGCATCTGGCAGGTGGTGCTGGGGCGCCGGGGCGGCCAGCCGGCGCTGCGGGCGGACTCGGTGGTGCTGGACGCGTCCGTGGCCATCGACCCCGCCTACGTGCGCGAGGTGCAGGCGAAGTGGGCGGCGCGGCTGCGGGAAAAGGTGCCCTTCTTCGACCAGGTGATCGGGCGCAGCGCCACGCGGATGGACGCGTCGGAAGAGGTGGTGCGCAACCAGGAGAGCGCCTGGGGCAACTGGCTGGCGGACCAGATGCGCACGGCGTTCCCCACGGTGCCCGCGGACGTGGCCGTGCTGAACGGCGGGGCCATCCGCATCGACGACGTGATCCAGGGAGAGATCCGCTGGGAGCACCTGGCGCGCACCTTCGGCTTTCCCACGCGCGTGGCCCTGGTGTGGCTGCGCGGGCGCGACCTGCGCGAAACGGTGCTGGAGCGCAGCGTGAGCGGCGGGCGCGGCGAGGGACGCTTTCTACAGGTCTCGGGCCTGCGCTTCACCTTCGACCGCACGCGCCCGGTGAACCAGCGGGTGACGTCGGTGCAGGTGCAGGCCGGTACGGGGTGGGAGCCGCTGGACGACAACCGCGTGTACGTGGTGGCCGTGCCCGACTACCTGTTCGGCGGCGGCGACGGCTACCTGTTCCACAACCGCGCCATCCTCAGCGTTCCGCCGGGGCCGGACCTGCGGCTGCTGGCCTTCGACGCCCTCTCGGCCGCGTACGCGCGCGGCGAGGCGATCGCGCCCGCGGTGGAGGGGCGGATTACCGAGGCCGGTGGGGAGCGGTGAACGGGTGAAGGGGTGAAGGGGTGAACGGGTGAACGGGTGAAGGGGTGAAGGGGTGAAGGAGGGCTGGTGCTGGAGACGCGTGCCTCGGCCGCGGCGTTCGGCTGCCCTGGTCCGGGTACGAGATCCACATGACACACTGCCGCACGGAGAGACTGCGTTGAGCGAAGCCGCACCTGCGTCCGTCCCCACGTTCACGCCCAGCGAGCTGGTGGTGCTCTTCGGCGACCGCTTCGCGCCCGAGGCCGGCCTGCTGGCCAGCAAGGAAGAGATCCTGACCAGCGGCGTAAAGGTGAACTCTGAGAAGCTGATGAACGCCGCGATGAAGGCGGCGCTCTACGCGGTGCACCGCTCGGGCGCGGCGCGGCTGGAGGTGCGCGCGGCAAAAGCCCTCTTCGGGCTGATGAACACGCGCAAGGTGCTGCTGCTGCAGGGCTCCGGCTCCGACTCGTTCCCCGCGGGGACGCTGGAAGCCTTCCTGCTGGAGGCGGCGGTGGCGGAGAACCCGGTGCAGGACGCCCTCAAGGCGTTCATCGGCGACGAGGTGATGAACCCGCCGCAGCGCGCGCTGGGGCTGATCAAACGGGGGATGTCGGAGCGCGGCATGCTGGAAGCGGAGATGAAGAAGGCCCTGCTGGTGTTCAGCACGGTGGACTACGTGCTCCCCGCGGCGACGCGGATGGCCGCGGAGGCACAGCCGCTGGAGCCGGTGCAGCAGCTTCTGCGCGAGATGGAGCAGCGCGAGCCGCAGCTGGACGCGGCGGTGCAGAAGGAGATCGACGCCGCGCGGGTCGCCATGACGGAGAGCCGCGACTGAGGCGGCGCGGCGCCGGCTCAACCGGGTGACGGCTCGACGACTACGCCGGCGGGTGCACATCGAACAGAGATTACGAGAGGCGCGATGAAGCAGTTGCTGATGGTTCTTGCCGTCGTGGCCGCAATCACGGCGGGGATCGTTTTCTTTGTGATAAGGGACAGCGCCGCGGCCAGCAAGCGGCAGTCGGCGGAGGCGCAGACCATCGGGTTCGTGGCTACGCCCACGCGGTGGTGGGACGGCGAGGAGAACCAGGACGGGCACACGCTCACCTTTTCGTTCGTGGACGCGGCCAACGGGGTGCACACGCAGACCATGGAAGAGGTGACGTGGTACGATCCCGCGAAGACGTACAAGGTGTGCTACAACCCGCAGGACCCCAGGGACTGGCGGCTGTACTCGTCGGAGCACGTCTGCGGCAGTTGACGGTGAAGGGGTGAAGGGGTGAAGGGGAAGATCCGCTGATCCTCGCCGTCAGTCCGTGCCATGCCTGGGCGTGGAGCAGGCGTCGCTAGCGGCCGAGTTCATCAGCAAGCGGTCGGAGGCGGAGGCGGAGCCTCGGAGCGCTGCATCGGCGGTTCCGATACAGTCGTGGCATGATGATCACGTATCCTGATGTATGGATTCGCCGCCCGCCGGAAGCGTAGACCGATTACCGCACCCGTTCACCCGTTAACCCGTTCACCCGTTCACCTCCTTGGGCGCGCCTCGTGCCTGTGCCGCACGCGGAAATCTCAACCACGACAGGGCCAAACCATGGGCATCCGGCACTGGATTAGAAAGCGGATGGCGGAAGAGGCGGAGGACGGGAACGACACTCCGCCGCACGGGTCCATCATCAACGCCATCTTCGGGCGCCAGCCGCCCACGCTGCACGCGCTGGGCGAATACGACCACGACACCTATCCCCCGGAGCTGGAAGAGCTGCTGCGGCGCCGCGCGGAGGTGGCGCACGAGCTGATGGAGATGGAGCTCACCACGCGCCAGTCGCGCATCGCCGCCATCCCGCAGCTTCAGGCGCTGCTGCGCACGTATCCGCACCCGCTGGCGTACGAAACGCTGATCCACGCGTACGTGGACGCGGGACGGTGGGACGAGGCGCGCGGCGCCGCCTTTGCCGCCCGCGAGCGGCGCACCCAGGTGTCGCGGTCGCCGTACGTGGAGATCCGCTGCGAGATCGACCGGCTGAACGAGTGGTCGCCCGAAGAGATCGACCTGATGCGCGCGGAACGCGAGGGAACGGCCCCCACGGCGAGCTGACCCGCAGGGGACGGACCGGCACGGGGGTCCGTCTCCGCCCCGTTCACCCGTTCACCCGTTCACCCCTTCACCCGTTCACCCGTTCACCCGTTCACCCCTTCATCCGTTCACCCGTTCAGCCCTCGCGGCCGCCGTTTGCACGGCCTCTGCGCAAGACCCTTGCATGGACGCGGGCGGCGTGCGTATCGTGAACGTAATACACACGCCAGCCGGGGCACCTTCGTCCCCGATAGACCGCGCGACCCTTACCCGTGCTCCGCGCGCCCGCGGATGCACCGCCCGCAGGCCCAGACCGCTCCAACGTACCCGCGCCGGCACCGCCGCCCGCGCATCCACCCCCATTCGTGAGGAACCCATGCGGCTCACCGCCGGACGCATCCTGTTGTACCTGCTCGCGTTTCTGCTTGCCCCGCTGGCGCACGCCCAGGCGCAGACCGGCGGGGTCAGCGGCACCATCCGCGACGTCACCACGTCCACCCCCCTGGCGGGCATCCGCGTGGAAGCGGTGGCCGCCGACGGCCGGGTGGCGGGCACCGACCAGACGCGGCAGAACGGCACCTACAGCATCTCCGGCCTGGCGCCGGGCAACTACGCGCTGGTGATCTCCGGCCCCGAGATCCCCGTGCGCAGGGTGGACGCCGTGGTGCGCGCGGGCCAGACCTCGCGCGTGGACGCGCAGGTGCAGTTCGGCAACGTGCGGCTGGACCCGGTGGTGGTGAGCGCGTCCAAGCGCCCCGAGAAGGCCACCGACGCCCCCGCCCGCGTGGAGGTGGTGAGCGAGGAGCAGATCCAGGCACGCCCCGCCGTAACCCCGGTGGACCACCTGCGCACCGTTCCCGGCGTGGACGTGGCCACCACGGGAATCCAGTCCACCAACGTGGTGGCGCGCGGGTTCAACAACATCTTCAGCGGCTCGCTGCACGCCCTGACCGACAACCGCATCGCGGGCGTGCCCAGCCTGCGCGTGAACTTTCTGCACTTCGTCCCCAGCAACAACGAGGACATCGCGCGGATGGAGGTGGTGCTGGGCCCGGGCGCGGCGCTGTACGGGCCCAACACGGCCAACGGAATCCTGCACATCATCACCCGCTCGCCGCTGGACGCGCAGGGGACCACCTTCAGCGTGGCCGGCGGCACCCGGGAGCTTTTCCAGGGCGAGTTCCGCACGGCGCACCTGCTGACCGACGACATCGGCTTCAAGGTGAGCGGCCAGTACATGCAGGCCCGCGAGTGGGAGTACGTGGACCCCGCCGAGTCGGCGGAGCGCACCCGTTTTCGCTGCGTGGTGGACGCCAGCGGCTGCACGCCGGCGCAGGTGGCGGCGGCCCGCTTTGCGCGGGCCGACCTGGCGCGTGCCGTGGGCATTGACAGCCTGGACGCCCAGGCGCGGGTCAGCCGCATCGGCGACCGTGACTTCGACGTGCAGCGCATGGCGGGCGAGGCGCGCCTGGACTGGCGCGTCACCCCGTCGCTGACCACCGTGTTCTCGGCGGGGATGACGGACGCGGTGAACGGCATCGAGCTCACCGGCCTGGGCGCGTCGCAGGTGCAGGACTGGCGCAGCAGCTACTACCAGGCGCGCGCCACCTGGAACCGCCTGTTCACGCAGGTCTACCTGAACCGCAGCGACGCGGGCGACACCTACCTGCTGCGCAACGGCGCCCCCATCGTGGACCGCAGCAGCCTGCTGGTGGCGCAGCTACAGCACGGCTTCGCGATGTGGAACGACCGCCAGAACTTTACCTACGGCGCCGATTACCTGCACACCACGCCGGTGACCGAGGGCACCATCAACGGCTGGTACGAGGACGACGACGAAACCACCGAGGTGGGCGCCTACCTGCAGTCGGAGACCGACGTCACCGAGCGGCTGGAACTGGTGCTGGCCGGCCGGGTGGACACGCACTCGGCGCTCCCCGAGCCGGTGTTCTCGCCCCGCGCCGCCATCGTCTTCAAGCCGCGCGCCGGGCACGCGCTGCGCTTGAGCTACAACCGCGCGTTCAGCACGCCCAGCTCCCTGAACCAGTTCCTGGACCTGGGCTCGGCAATCCCCAACGCGCAGCTGGCGCAGCTGGGGTACTCGCTGCGCATCCAGGGGACGGGGGCGAACGGCTTCACGTTCCGCCAGCCCGACGGCAGCTACCTGGCGCGCTCGCCCTTCACGCCGCAGGCGCTGGGCGGCCCGGCGCAGCTGCTTCCCGCCACCGGCGCCACCTTCTTTCCCCTGGCGGTGGGCGTGCTGGCCGCCAACGGCGCGTTCGCGGCCAACCCGGGGCTGGGGGCGTACCTGGCCTCGCTGCGGCCCACCGCGGCGCAGGTGGGGCTCAACTACCTGGACGTGGTCACGGGAACGACGGGCTCCCTGAGCGCCCTGACGCTGGACCAGATCAAGCCGATCCGCGAGTCTCCCTCCACCACGCTTGAGGCCGGGTACAAGGGGCTGCTGGGTCCCCGGCTGCTGGTGGCCGCCGACGTGTGGTGGTCGCGCCGCGAGGACCTGGTGACGCCGCTCACCATCCAGACGCCGCTGCTGCTGCTGAACGGCGCCAACCTGGGGGCGTACCTGGTCCCGCGCTTCATGGCGGACCTGGGGATGAGCCAGGCGCAGGCCACCGCCACCGCCGCGGCTCTCATCGGCAGCCCCACCAGCCCCGGGCTGGCCACCATCCCGGTGGGCGTGATCTCGTCGGAGAGCGTGGACGCGCGCGGCGGCCAGCTGCTGGTGACGTACGTGAACGTGGACGAGGCCATCGAGCTGTGGGGCACCGACGTCTCCGCGACGGCGCTGCTGGGCAACGAATGGCAGCTCACCGGGTCGGCCAGCTACATGAGCGAGGACGTGTTCGAGACGCAGAACGCCGGGCTGGTCACGCTCAACGCGCCCAAGTGGAAGGGCACGCTGGCGCTGGACTACGACAACGACGACACGGGGCTGTTCGGGCAGGTGCGCATGCGCTACAGCGACGCGTTCCCGGTGAACTCGGGCGTCTACGTGGGCACGCGCTGCCTCAACCAGCCGGGTGACCCCATCCCGGCGTTGCAGGAGGAGTGCGTGGACAGCTACACGCTGTTCGACGTGAACGTGGGTTACCGGCTGCCGATGGTGCGGGGCGCCACGCTCAACGTGCTGGTGAACAACCTGCTCGACGCCGACTACCGCCCGTTCCCCGGCACGCCGACGCTGGGCCGCATGCTCATCGCGCGCATCAAGTACGAGTTCTGACGGCGCGTACGGGGACGGTGCCGGGATGGCAAAGAAGGGGAGCCGCGGCGGCTCCCCTTCTGCTTTCCTCAGCGGAAACGAATCCTGAACAACGCGCATCGCATACGGTTAGCGTGGGTTCTTTTTGTGCATTCGAGCCCGAAACGGCGTCTCTCGCGCAGGGGGGCGGAGGGCGCGGAGGCTGTTCTCCGCGTCCTCCGCGTGAGACCGCAGTAGAACTGTCATTGCACAGCAGACCGTAGGAAGCGGTAGCAGATCCCCCAACGCGGCACCTCCCCTGAACGGAAAGGGCTCCGGGCGGGCTCCGCCGAAGGCTGAGCACCAGCACGGGTGAGTAATTCCTCAGTCGGCGCTGAGATCCCACCAACGTGAAGATCGCGCACGCCTCCTTCGGAATGATAGTTCGCCTTTGCCTTCCACGGGCGATCCACCGCACAAAAAGGTGCGGGGAGACCGAAACTTCCGGCCCCCCCGCGGGGGTCCCCCCAGACCCCAATCCTTTTGCGATGTCTAGACCAGCTCGGGCTCCGGCTCCCGCTCCGGCTCCAGCTTTGTCAGGTGCTCCTCCACCCGGCCCAGCTCCCGCGCAAAACCCAGGGCGCGGTACACGTCGCGGGCGGCTTCCAGGTAGCCGCGGCCCTCATCGGGGCGTTCGCAGGCAAGGTGCAGCTGGCCGTATCCGTTCAGGATGGCCGCTTCCGTCTTGCGGGGAAGGGCGCGCTCATGGCACACCCGCAGCGCCTGCTCGTAAAAGACGAAGCCCTCCTCGTCGCAGCGGTCCCGGGCAATGGAGCCCAGCAGGTTGTACACGTCGATCAGGTCCGGCACCAGCCGGTGCACGATCGCCACCTCTTCCGCCCGCCGCGCCTCGTCCTCGGCCTCCAGCAGCCGCCCCTGCCCCCGCAGCGCCTCGCCCAGGTTCACCCGCATGGTGAGCTCCCAGTGGCCCTCGGCGCGCTCCAGCGCCTGGCGGAACACCGCCTCGGCTGCGGCGCTGTCGCCGTGCTCCAGCAGCAGGAGCCCGCGGTTGTTCAGCCAGTACATCCGGGCGTCGGGCGCGCCCGACTGCTCCATCCGCTCGCGGGCGACGTCCAGCAGCCGCTCGGACTCGGCCAGGTCGCCCTCCAGCATGGCGAGCACGGAGAGGTTGATGTACAGCGGCCATTCCAGCGCCGGCTGGTGCAGCCCGGCCGCCATCTCCAGCCCCTTCTCCCACCAGGTGCGCGCCCGGTCGCGCTCGCCGCGGTCGTCGCACAGGTTGCCCAGCCCCTGGCAGGCGATCACCTGCCCCTCCACGTCCATCCCGTCCACCGCCAGCTGCCAGCTCTGCTCGTACCAGTTCCACGCCTCGTCCAGCCGGCCGGCCGTGCGCGCCGTGCGCCCCAGCCGCCGCAGCGCCAGCACGTGCATCTGTTTTTCGCGCAGGTCCTGCGTGATGCCCAGCGCCATGCGGTAGATGCGCTCCGCCTTGTCCAGCCGCCGCGCCGCCTCTTCCATTTCGCCGGCGCGCACCAGCATCTGCGCCGCGGTGTCGGAGTTTCCCGCCTGCTGCTCGCGGATGGCGCCCAGCACCAGGTCGAACATCTCGCGCAGCCGCTGCTGCCCGCGGTCCAGCAGCACCCGCACCAGCTCCTCCACCCGCGCCGGGTCCACCACGCGCTTGCCCACCGTGGCGTACGCCCCCGACCGCGCCCACACCTTGTCCACGTCCACCCGCGACGATCCGATCAGGGCGTCGCTCAGGGGGAGGAACTCCTCGTAGTCGGGCACCAGTGCGAGCGCGCGCTCCACCAGCAGGTGCGGCGGCAGGGACTTGCTCATGCGCGGGCGGCAGTGCGGCAACCGGGCTGCGCTCAGCCGCCCGCCAGGACGTACTTGCCGCCGTACGTGCTGAAGTGCGGCGTGGTGCTGCTGAGCACCGTTCCCAGCGAGTTCACGCTGCCGCCCAGCGACGTCCAGGCGCCGTTCTCCCAGCGGCCCACCTCGATGGGGTCGCCGTTCAGCAGCACGCCCGTCAGCGGAAAGCTGAGCGTGACCGGCGTGTTGAACTGCGTGCCGTGCGGCCCGAACTCGGCGATCAGCCGCTTGGCCAGCACGTTGTCGGTGGGCAGGTCGATGGTGACCGTGGTGTTCTGCGACAGGGCCCCGGCCGGGATGTCGACGCGGAACCCCTCCAGCTCCACGAATCCGCCCTCGCTAGCGATGATGTACTTTTCCGCGTGGCGGCTGCCCGACAGGTCGGGCATCGCCGTGAACTGCAGCACCCCGTTCAGGTCGATGGTGCCGCCGAGCACGGCCGAGGCCTGCCCGGGCGCGGAGAGCGTGGGCTGCGAAAGGTCGGAGCAGCCAGCCAGCGCAACGAGCGCGGCGGCGGCCAGGGCGAGAGAGCGTCGAGCGTTCACGGACAGGGCTCCTGGGGGGAGTTGGCAACGGCCTTCCGCGGCGTCTAGCCAGACGCCGGTTCGGGATCGCGCTCCCTGTGTAGCAGGTGCCATGCCCGCCCCCGGGCGAGAGAAAACGGCGGAATTGCTGGATTTTCCCTCTGGAGGAAGTTCCAGCGATTCCCCGTTTTCGTGATTCTTGCACTATTTTGGTGAAACGCGCGGCGTGGCCGGTGACAGCCGCGTCCCCACCCGCTCGTCGCCTCGCGGCCTTCCCCCGAAACTGCCGGGAGAGGTTGGCTGGAAGCGGCATTCGTGCACGGCGGGCGAGCTTCGCGACCGCCCCCACCCGCTCGTCGCCTCGCGACCTCCCCCAAAAAACCCTGGGGGAGGTTGAACTTAGCGAGGGTGGATACACCCTGCTCCACGCCACCCCTCCCCCGGGGTTGGGGGAGGGGTCGCCAGCCGTCGCGAGGAACGAGCGAAAGGCCTGGCGGGGGAGAGGGCCCGCGCGGGAGAGGGAGGCTGGCACACGCTCGAGATGCGGTCCCAGCCGCGCCCCCTCCCGCTCGTCGCCTCGCGCCCTCCCCCAAAAACCCCTGGGGGAGGTTGAACCGATCGGCAGAGCGTCGTGGAGGGCCAGAGTGGGGGGGCCTGGGGGGCGGGGGGGGGGGGGGGGCCCCCCCCCCCGCGGCGGGGGGGGGGGGGGGGGCGGGGGGGGGGGGGTGCGGGGGGGGGGGGGGGGGGGGGGGGGGGGGGGGGGGGGGG
>JAHWJJ010000144.1 GCA_019348475.1 Gemmatimonadota bacterium
CGCGTCGTTCAGCAACACGATGAACTTTGGCGACAACCTGCAGTTCAGCTTTCTGCTGGACGGCCGGTTCGGCAACGAGGTGGCCAACTTCACCCGGCGCATCCAGGACTACTTCGGGCTGAGCCCGGCCACGGAGCTGGAGATCGAGGGCACCGTCCCGGCCGGGTTCCACACGCTGAACATCGAGCGGCACCTGCTTTACGAGGCGTTCGTGGAGGACGGCTCGTTCGTCAAGCTGCGCGAGGTGGCGCTGGGGTACACGTTCGGGCAGCCGTGGGTGCGCGGCCGCCTGGGCGCGGAGAGCGTCACGCTGCGGGTCGCGGGGCGCAACCTGCACACCTGGACGGACTACTCGGGACTCGATCCGGAAGTCAACCTGTTCGGCGGCAGCACCGTCGCGCGCGGGGTGGACTTCGTCACCACGCCCATTCCGCGCAGCCTGGTGGTCGGGCTGACGGTCAACTTCTGAGGAGCCGAAGATGCGGAATCTCCTGATTCAAAGGCTCCGCTGCGCGGTGCTGCTCACCGCCCTGCTGGGCGCGGGCGCATGCGAGCTGGACCTTACCAATCCCAACTCGCCCCCCGAGGAGCTGGTGCTCACCACGCCGGAGGGGATCATCGCCCTGGCCGTGGGAATGCAGGGGCAGTTCGCCGGGGCCTCGGTGGGGAGCGGCATGGTGCTGAACTCCATGCGCAGCTCCGGGCTGGTGACGGATGAGCTCTCCACCACCAGCCGGGCGCTCGCGGCCGACCGCGCGCTGGGGACCGGGGTGGGCGTGGACGCCTCGTTCGGCGTCGTCAGCTCGCCGTACACCACCGCCTTCCGCGTGGTGCGCTCGGCCGAGGAGCTGCTGGCCAGCGCACCCAGCGTGGGGCTGGGGCCGGGCACGCTGGCGGGGGTGATGGCGCTCGCGCGCACCTACAAGGCCATGTCGCTGGGCATCGCCATCCAGCACTACCAGCAGATCCCGGTGACGGCTACGCTGGAGGCCAATCCCCTGCAGCCCCGGGCTGTGGTGCTGGACACGGTGCTGGCGCTGCTGGAGCAGGCGCGCGCCGACCTGGGCTCCGTCCCGGCCGCGCAGCTGGCCGACTTCAACGCGCG
This sequence comes from Gemmatimonadota bacterium, assembly GCA_019348475.1. GTDB lineage: Bacteria > Gemmatimonadota > Gemmatimonadetes > Longimicrobiales > Longimicrobiaceae > Longimicrobium. The sequence continues at coordinate 1,106 of JAHWJJ010000144.1, forward strand.
TGTGGCCATCGGCTACAACCTGGGCAACGTGGTCGACGCCATGCTGGCCCGGTACTACCTGATCGACGGGCAGTACCAGGCGGCGATCGCCGCGGCCGCGCGGGTGCCGCTGAACCGGCTGAACGTGTTCACCTACCCGGATCCGCTGCGCAACCCTATCTGGGCCTACTCGCAGTTCGGGCTGGACTACGTGCGCGGCACGCAGGAGTTCGTGGCCGAGGCCGACACCTCGGACGACCGCCCCGACTTCTGGCTGCGGCTGGACCAGGGAATGGTGACGGGGTCGCCCGCGGTGCCGCTGCGCAACCTGCGGCAGTACTCTGACCGCAACGCGCCGTTCCCCATCTACCTTCCCGACGAGATGCGCCTGATCCAGGCCGAGGCGTACACGCGTCTGGGGATGCTTCCCCAGGCGGCGGCCCTCGTGAACGCGGTGCGCACCCAGTGCACGCCCAGCGCCACGGTGGGCACCTTCTCCGAGCCGGTGGCGTGCATGCCCGCGCTGCCGGTCACGGCGCTGGACACCCAGACGGAGCTGCTCGTCGAGATCGCCTACCAGCGGCGGTACGAGCTGTACCTGCAGGGGCTGCGCTGGGAAGACGTGCGGCGCTTCGGCGCACTATCCGGCGAGACGCCCAGCGTGCAGTGGTTCCCGCTGCCGCAGAACGAGTGCATCCTGAACCCCGCGGCTAACAACTGCTGAGCAGCCGCCGTCGCGGGAGCCGCTGACGTAAACGACCAGGGGCGCGCCGGCATCGGCGCGCCCCTGGTGCGTATCCCGCCGACGACGTGCTGGCGCTCGGCTGGCGTACCACGGATGACTGGGGCGGCATGCGATATCCCTTCCCGTCGGCACCCCGCAGTGCTGTCATCCGTGCGCCGACCGTCGGAGGAACGTGCGGTTCAACCTCCCCCAGGATTTTTCGGGGGAGGTACGAGCGTAAGCGAGCGGAGGGGGCGCCGGCGCAGAGCGCTGCCGAACCGACAATGGCCTGAGCGCGCATCGGGCTTGGCCGCCGGAAGCGGGGTTCGGCGCCTTCCTCAGGACACTGGTGGGCAGCGCAGCACCCGGGCAGCCGCGGCGATTACCAATACCTGATCTCAACACAAAGTTCTGGCACGAACTCCACCCCTCGCCGCGTTCGTGTTTTCGACGCCGTCCTGTGAAATCCGGTTTGAGCCGGGCTTGCCACTCTGTCGTCCAGCGTCCAGCCGGAGCGGCCTTTACAGATCGGGATCGGGTGGATGATGTGCCCCCGCGGACACCCGTCGCGCCACCTCGATCCCTGCCCATCCAAAAAATGCGGATCCCGTCCCCTCGCCGGCAGCATCCTCTCTCCCAGGGGACGCCTGCATCCTGCCGATCCCATCCGGTCCGCCTCCGGCCGTCGCATCCGTCCATCCACCACTGCCCGCTTTTCCGACGACGGCTTTGCGTCGCGGCGGCCGCTCGGGCACGACGGGGCTCCGGCGCCGATTCCAGAACGAGCCTCCGCAATCCGGTATCACTTCGCCGCCTTTGCACGAAAAGCTGGACACCTGCACCTCAATGGGTGTATAATCAGGGCTTCCAAGCAGTTACCGGGGTCGGAGCCCCCTCCGGAGCAGCAGCCGTTGCGCATTCTCTACGTCTCGCACTCGTTCCCGCTTCCCGGCGATCCGCTCAGCAACGTGGGCGGAATGCAGCGCCTGGCGCAGGGGCAGTTCGCCGCGCTGGCCGAACATCCGGCGGTGGAGATGCACTCGCTGCTGCTGGAAACGTCGTGGAAGGCCACGCCGTACCGCATGCCGGGGTACATGGCCGGGCTGCTGTGGCAGATCCCGCGCATCGTGAAGCGCGAGCGGATCGACGTGGTGCTGCACTCGTCCATGGTTACGGCTTCGCTCACCCCGACGATGATCCGCGCCGTCCACGCGGCGGGCGCAAAAGTGGCGGCGGTGCCCGTGGGGCGCGACGTGACGCTGCCCACGATCGGCTACCAGTGGTACGTGCGCCGGGTGCTGCGCTCGCTCGACGGCGTGTTCCCCATCAGCCGCGCGACCGCGCAGGAGTGCCTGCGCCGCGGGCTGCCTCCGTCGCGGATGCACGTGGTGCCCTGCGGCGTGGACGCGGCGCTGTTCCACCCCCCGCGCGACCGCCGCGCCGCCCGCCGCGAGCTGCTGCGGGCCATCGGCGAGTCGCCGGAGACGGTCGCGGACGACGCGCTGATCCTGGTGAGCGTGGGGCGGCACCAGGAGCGCAAGGGCTTCGCCTGGTTCACCGACCGCGTGATGCCGCGGCTGCCGGAGGACGTGGTCTACCTGATCACGGGCGAGGGGCCCATGACGCCGCGCATCCAGGAGGCCATCGACCGCCACGGGCTGCACGGCCGCGTGCGGATGCTGGGCAAGGTGGGGGAGGAGATGCTGGGCCGCCTGTACCGCGGCGCCGACCTCTTCGCCATGCCCAACATCCACGTCAGGGGCGACATCGAGGGCTTCGGGGTGGTGATGCTGGAAGCGGGGATGTGTGGCATGCCCGTGCTTGCCGCGGACCTGGAGGGGATCAGCGACGTGGTGCGCGAGGGCGAAAACGGCCACCTCGTGCCCAGTGAAGACGCGGACGCATTCGTGGAGCGGGTGATGCGCTATCGAGGAAACCGGGAGCTGGTGATGGAGGCGTCGCGCAGCGCCGCCTCGTTCACGGCGCACCACTTTTCGTGGCCCGCCATCGCGGACCGCTACGTCCGGCTCCTTCAGCAGCAGCTGGGCACCCCCACTACGACTACCGGCACCGTCCCGGCGGAGCTCGCCCGAGCGGCAGGGTGAGCATCCAGGTTCGCCGTACGTTCGCCAGCCGCCTTTCACGAGGCGGCTTTTTTGTGCGGTGGACCGGTGGCGCGGGGCGGTGCGGGCCGTTACTCTCACGGTTTCGCCACGACTGGACGAGACGAAACGCCGCCCCGCGGGGGTCGGCTCACGATAAAAGACCGGAGACAGGACGATGAGGGACTGGGATCGCTGGCTGCAGGAGCGGGAGTGGTCGCCCGTGCACCCCGAGGAGTTCCGCGAGCTGCCGGTGGACGAGAAGCTGCGCCGCATTCGGCACAGCTCGGCGCACGTGATGGCCACGGCGCTGCGCCAGGTGCGGCCCGAGGCGCGCTTCGCCATCGGGCCGGCTACGGAGCACGGCTTCTTCTACGACGTGCGGCTGGAAGCGCCGCTCACGCCCGAGGAGCTGAAGGCCGTGCAGGAGGGGATGGGAAAGGTCTCCAAAGCCAGGCAGCCCTTCGAGGTGGCGGAGATTCCCTACGACGACGCGGTGGAGTTCTTTCGCTACCGGGGCGAGCAGTACAAGCTCGACATCCTGGAAAGGCTGGCGGACCAGAAGGTCACCTTCTACCGTAACGGCGACTTCGTGGACCTGTGCGCCGGGCCGCACGTGCCCGACACGGGGTTCTGCCACCACGTAAAGCTTCTCGCTTCGTCCCCCGCGCACTGGCGGGGCGAGCAGAACCCCTCGCTGCAGCGGGTGAGCGGCACGGCGTGGGACAGCCGCGACGCGCTGAAGAACTACCTGGCGTTCGTGGAAGAGGCAAAGGCGCGCGACCACCGGGTGCTGGGCGCGGCGCTGGACCTGTTCAGCTTTCACCCCTGGGCGGCGTCGGCGCTGTGGCACCCGCGGGGGCTCGTCATCCGCAACGAGCTGGGGCGCTTCTGGCGCGAGCTGCAGCCGGAGTACGGCTACGTGGAGATCCTGAACCCGGTGCTGTACAGGCCGGAGCTGTTCCACACGTCCGGCCACTGGGAGCACTACCACGAGGACATGTTCATCGTGCGCGACAAGGCGGGCGACCCCGACTTCGTGCTGAAGCCGATGAACTGCCCCGATACCATGCTCTACTACCGCACGCAGGCGCACAGCTACCGCGAGCTGCCCCTGCGCGTCGCGGAGAGCCAGGTGCTGCACCGCAACGAGGTCACGGGCGCGCTGCACGGGCTCATGCGCACGCGCAGCTTTGTGCAGGACGACGCGCACATCTTCCTGGCGCCGGAGCAGGTGCAGGACGAGATCCGGCAGCTGCTGGAGCTGGTGGACCGCTTCTACTCCGTCTTCGGACTGGAGTACTCGATGAAGCTGAGCACGCGCCCGGAGAAGTTCATGGGCGAGATCGAGCAGTGGAACGCGGCGGAGACGGCGCTCAGGGCCGCGCTGGACGCCTCCGGGCGCGAGTACTGGGTGGACGAGGGCGACGGCGCGTTCTACGGGCCCAAGATCGACATCAGCATCCAGGACAGCCTGGGGCGCAAGTGGCAGTGCGGGACGATCCAGCTCGACTTTCAGCTGCCGCAGCGCTTCGAGCTGGAGTACACGGCGCAGGACGGCACGCGGCAGACGCCCATCGTCATCCACCGCGCCATCTTCGGCAGCCTGGAGCGCTTCGTGGGGGTGATCGTGGAGCACTTCGCGGGCGCGTTCCCGGTGTGGCTGGCGCCGGTGCAAGCCGTGGTGCTGCCCATCAGCGACGAAAAGCACCTGGACTACGCACGCGACGTGACGGCGCGGCTGCGCAAGGCGGGCGTGCGTGCGGAGGTGCAGCAGTACGAATCGCTCAACTACCGCATCCGCCAGGCGGAAAAGCAGAAGGTTCCCTACATCCTGGTGGTGGGCGACCGCGAGCAGGAGGAGGGGACGGCGGCCGTGCGGCGCCACAAGGTGAAGGAGCAGCGCGTGCTCGCCGCGGACCAGGTGGTTGCGGAGATCGCGGACCGGGTGCGCACCCGCGAACTGGACGTGCACGTCGCCACGATGGCCGCGCGCTTCGTGGAGCCCAGCGCCGCCACGACGGAGGAGAATCCGTACTGACGAGTGCGTGAGTACGGAAGCGCGGGAGTGCGGGAGCTGGTGATCGCCCGCCTCCCGACCTGACGATACACGTATGTGGCCGTGATTCACTCTAGCCGAGCACCCATCCCGATGCGCACGACATGCACGCGCAGGCTCTCGCTGGCCGGCATCGCGCTCGCGCTGGCCGCAGGGCCGGCTCGCGCACAGGAGCTGCCGCCTGCGCGGGAGGTTATCACCCGGTACTGGAACGCGATCGGCGGCGTACAGGCGGTGTCGGCGCCGCAATTCCGGCGCACCATCGGAGAGATGACCACCGGCGGGCTGACGATGTCGGTGAACTTCATCCAGGCCCGACCCGACAAGATGGTGATGCGCGGCGAGATCCCCGGCCTGGGGACCGTTGAGCAGGGCTTCGACGGCACCATCGGCTGGATGGTGCTACCCGGACAGGGCGCCCGTCTGCTGCAGGGGCCGGAGCTGCAGCAGGTGCAGAATCAGGCGAAGTTCGACAGCAACCTGCGGTTCGACGAGTACCCGGTGATGGAGACCATCGGGCGCGCCGAGGTGGACGGGCGCGCCTGCTGGCAGGTGCGGATGGCTACGCCGGAGAACGACGAGGCGCTCGGCTGCTTCGGCGTCGATGACGGCTACCTGCTCTCCATCTCCGTCACTGCGCCGGAGCAGACCACGATTACGTTCGGCGACTACCGCCCCTTCGGCGCGCTTACGCTGCCGGGGCGGACCGTCGTCACCGCCGGCGGGCAGCAGGTGGTGCTCACCGTCAGCTCCATCAGCCACGATCCCATCCCCGCGGCGGAGTTCGATCCGCCCGCGGAGATCAGGGCGCAGCGTTCGAACTGAAGTGCGGGAGTGGTCAGTGCCAAAGAAAGCCGCCCCGGCGAACCGGGGCGGCTTTCTCGTAACGACCTCGCGGGGTACGAAGGCTCAGCGGCTATCCAGCAGAACCGGCGCGTAGCGGCGGTGATACACCGGTGCCAGCCGCTCACAGAACTCTTCCGTGGTGCCTCCGCGGTTCACGTAGCGGCGCATCAGCGCGCACTGCAGCGCAACGTACGCATCGAACCGAGTGGGCGAGGTCTCCAGGTACCGACGAAGTATCTCCATCCCAGCACTCCTTTCCGGCACCCGGTCACCGGGTGCGCATCCCTGGTAAAGCATGCCGCGTGCCTGTCCATGCAAACGCGTAAACACTTGTATATCTGACACCTCGGCCGTTTCGGGGGCCGCCGGGCGCCGATCGGTCGCGGACATGTGTACCGTCCGTGGGACACCCGCGGAGGACAATACGGGGGGAGGATGGCAAAGGTGTCACCCACCCGCGGGCCGGCCGCGCCGCCGGGCAGGGTGAAAACCGTTGACCGCGGCGCAGATACCCACTACCTTGACCCCTCCACCCCGAATGCGCCGTCCGCTTGCGGCAGCACGCCCCTTCGCGTGCCGGACGGCCCCGAAGGTCCCGATCCGTCTCTGCGCCCTCCCGGTCTTGATGGAAGGCCGCGGCACCTCCGTTTCCGGCGAGCGCACGGGCGCGCTTGCCGGATCACCCTGTCCCGGTCAGATCCAGGATGTCCAGCACCGGAACCCTTTCCGCCGGCACCCTCGTCGCCGAACGCTACCGCATCGAAGAAGTGCTCGCGGGCGAGGGCAGCGCCGCCGTCTACCGCGCCGCGGACCTGCGCCTGGAGCGCGCCGTCGCGCTGCGCGCACTGGACCCGGCGCAGGGTACCGCGGCGCGGCAGGGGAAGGCGGCCGCGCGGCTGGTGCATCCCAACGTGGCGCGGGTGCTGGATTTTGGCGCGGACGCGGCGCTGGGCGTGGAGTTCGTAGTGGCGGACCTGGGCACCGGCGGCACGCTGGCGGCGCTGCTGGCGCAGCGCGGCGCGCCCCCCCTGCCCCTGGCGCTGCGCATGGTGCAGGAGGCGGCGGCAGGCATGGCGGCGGCGCACCGCGCGGGCCTCGTGCACGGCGACCTGCACCCGGGGGTGCTCTGGCTCTCGCGCGACGAGGGGCGGCTGCGTGTGCAGGTGCTGGGGCTGGGGCTGACCCCCGCCGGGGCGCCGCCCGCGCGCGCCACCGCCCGCTACGCCTCGCCCGAGCGGCTGCGCCGCGGCAGGGAGCTGGCTCCCGCGGCGGACGTGTTCAGCCTGGGCGTGGTGGCGTACGAGGTGTTCGCGGGATTGCCGGCGGAGTGGATGCCGCTGCTGCTCTCCATGGCGCGCGGACAGGCCGTGATCGCCCCGTCGCTCCGGGAGGCGCGGCCCGACCTGCCGGCGCACGTGGCGCAGGCGGTGCGGCGCGCGCTGCTGGCGGATCCCACGCAGCGCTGGCCCGACGCGGGCGAGCTGGCCGCGCACCTGATCGCCGAGAGCGCCGCGGCCCCCGCCGCGCCGGCCACCCCCATCGCGAAGCCCGCGCCGCGCGCCGAAGCACCCGTCACCGCCGCCTTGTTCGCCACGCACCTCGCCGAAGCCGCGGCGCCGACGGAAGACGACGCGGCCGTCGCGGCGGATACGATCGCCGACGCTGCGGCCGAGCCGCACCCCGAGCCGGTGCTCGCAGCCGCTCCGATTGCGGAGCCGGAGCCCGCGCCCGCGCCGGAGCCCGTGATCGCGATGATCCCGGTGCCCGAGGCGACGGCAGCCGCGGCGGATCCCGTGATGACGGCTTCGGTGGATGTGCCCGTGCCTGCCGCGCCGCCGGTGGATGAAGCGGCCGAACCCGCGAGATCCGCGGCACCGCCCGCGCCGGCTCCGGCCGCGACGCGCCAGGCGCCGGCGCGCCGTGCCCAGCCGATCACCGTCAGCCGGACGGACCTGGGCGACAGCCTGTACATCCCGCCGGCGCTGGAACCCCGTCCCCAGCCGGAGGCTCGTCCGCTCGCCGCGCCGGCTCCCGAGGCGTCCCCTCCCGCGGCCGAGGTGGTCGCGCCCGCGCCGCAGCCGGCGCAGGCCCAGCCGGTGATCGCGGAGCAGGAGCCCGTGGTTCCGCGCGCGGATTCCGCGGCAGCGCCCGCCCCGCCGCCCACTCCGCCGGTCACGGAGACGGTCGCGCCGGTCGTCTCGACCCGCCCGGTCAGCGTCGCCCCGGTTCCCGCCGAAGCCACGGCGGTGGTGCCCATGCCCGAGCGGCGGCGGAGGCCGGGACTGGCGCGGCTGGGGGCGCAGCCCACGGGTCAGCGCCGGGCTCTGCTGGCGGCCAGCATTGCCGCCGCGGTGCTGGTGGGCGGCGGCGTGATCGCCAGGACGGTGCTGGCGGGTTCCGGCGCCGGCCCGGAGCCGCGGGCCCTGGTCGCCGCCGGGTTGATGGCGCGGCCCGGGGGAACGCCACAGCAGGCCGCGGTCGATCCTGCTGGACTGCCCAGGCCGGTCGACTCGCCCGCGCCCGCGCCCGCGGTGGCGGCGGAGGCGGACGCGAGCCTTGCGCCGGAGGAGCAGGCGCGCAGGGCGGAGGAGCAGAAGAAGCTGGAGGAGCAGCGCCGGCTGCAGCAGCGCCAGCGGGATTCACTCCGGCAGGCGCAGCAGCTGGCGGCGCAGCAGGCGCAGCCCGCGGCGGCGCAGGTGGCGCTGGCGGCGGCACCGCGCCCCGCCGCGTCCGCCCCGGCACCGGCCATCGAGCAGCGCGCCGCGGCACCCGCGACACCGGTGACCGGCGCGGGGCGCGACGCCGTCACGCCG
>JAHWJJ010000145.1 GCA_019348475.1 Gemmatimonadota bacterium
GCCGCCAACGCCGCCAAGAACCCCGGCGAGCTGGCAGGCAACGGCGTGGACGACGACGGCAACGGGTACGTGGACGACGTCTACGGCTGGGACTTCGACGGCAACGACAACAGCGTCTTCGACGGCACCAGCGACGACCACGGCACGCACGTGGCGGGCACCATCGGCGGCGTGGGCGGCAACGGCAAGGGCGTGGCCGGCGTCTGCTGGAGCGTGAAGCTCTTCGGCGCCAAGTTCCTGGGCCGCAACGGCGGCACCACCGCCAACGCCGTCAAGTCCGTGGACTACATGACCGACCTGAAGACCCGGCACGGCGTGAACCTGGTGGCCACCAACAACTCCTGGGGCGGCGGCGGCTACAGCCAGGCGCTGTACGACGCCATCGAGCGCGCCAACGCGGCCGACATCCTCTTCGTGGCCGCCGCGGGCAACGGCGGCATGGACAGCGTGGGCGACAACAACGACGTCACCCCGCACTACCCGTCGTCCTACGCGAACACGAACATCATCGCGGTCGCCTCGATCACCAGCAGCGGCGCCAAGTCCGGCTTCTCCAACTACGGCCCGCTGAGCGTGGACGTGGGCGCGCCGGGCAGCGCCATCTACTCCACGGTGCCCAAGAGCTCCAAGGGGCAGATCGTCTCCGGCTACTCCAGCTACAGCGGAACCTCCATGGCCACCCCGCACGTGGCCGGCGCGGTGGCGCTGTACGCGGCGTACAACGGCGGCACGGCCGCGACCATCAAGACCGCGATCCTGGGCACCTCGGTGCTCACGTCCTCGCTGAACGGCCTGGTCGTGTCGAACGGGCGCCTGAACGTCAGCACCTTCTGACGCCACGCGCCCCCGGGCGGCAGCGCTCCCAAAGGGCGCCGCCGCACGGAATGGAGAGCCCCGGCTGCCAGCGGCAGCCGGGGCTCTCTTTTTCCCGTTCGCGATCTCCGCATCCTCCGCGCCCTCCGCGTGAGACCCGAAGTAGAACGGGTCCGTGCACAGGCAGACCGTCGGAGCGCAGGGGGCAGACGCGTCCCAGATCGTCCCACCCGCGCCCCCTCCATAGCCGCCCCAATCCACAAAATGCAGCAACCGCGCGGCTTTTGCAGGGCCGGTCGGGCTGGCATGCATCGTGTTGCGCGACGGGGGAGACGTGCCGTGTGCCGTACCCGCGTTCGGCGGATTGCGACGCAGTTTCTGGCCCCCGCACCCGCGCACTCCGATGGACCTTTGCAGGCTCGCCCTCGCCATCCACCGCAGCCCCACGCAGCAGGCCGCGTTCGCCGAATTTACGCGCGTGCTGGGCGATGAGCTCCCGCTGCGCTGCGCGGTGTGGGTGGGGGAAGACCCCGCCCTGCGCCTTTGCGTGCACCCGGCGGACGCCGAGGTTCCCGACGAGCTGGGGACCATGGCGCTGCACGTGGGCCGGCCCGAAGTGTTTCCCGTCGCGGCGCTCAGCCCCACCGCCGGCGCGCGCTACCCCGACGCCGAGGCCCTGCTCCTTCCCCTGGGGCACACGCACGCCGGGGCGCTGCTGCTGGTGGCGGACGCGGGCGCGTTTGGCGAAGACCTGGCGGCGTGGGACGAGGCGGCCGCCGCGCTGGGGCTGGCCGCCACCCGCGAGCGCCTGCTGCGCGAGGCCCGCGAAGAGCGCGAAAGCTACCGCAAGCGCGCGCAGGAGATGGAGGCGCTGGACGTGCTGGGGCTGGCGGCCAACCAGTCGCTGGATCCGCAGGAGGTGGTGTCGCTGGTCGCCCGCTTCGCGCGGACGCTGCTGGGCGCCCACTACTCCATGGTGCAGACGGTGGAAGAAGGCGCCCTGCGCAGCCCTGCGGCCGTGGGGCTGCACCCCACCCCCGTGCAGCCCGACGGCGACCCGTTCGCCCGCCGCGTGATCCACGCGCAGAAGCCGGTGGTGCTGGGGCAGGGCGGCGCGGAGATCACGCAAGACGCGTATCCCCTGCACCACGCCCAGGGAATGCAGGTGGGGCTGGGGGTGCCGCTCACCATGTTCGGCGAAACCCTCGGCGCGCTGGTGGTGGGGTACCGCGACGCGTACCCGGTCACGGCGCGCGACACGCTGCTGGCGCTCACCCTGGCGCGGCACGCGGCCGTGGCCATCAACAACGCCCGCCTGCACGCCGCGCTGGCCGACCGGTCCGAGGAGCTGCAGCGCGCCAACGAGGAGCTGCACCGCACCTCGCAGCTCAAGGAGCGCTTCTTCGCGGCGATGAGCCACGAGCTGCGCACCCCGGTCAACGGCATCCTGGGACGGCAGAACCTGGTGCTGGAGGGGATCAGCGGCCCCGTGCCGGCCGCCGTGCGCACGCAGCTGGAAAAGGCCAACGCCAGCGCGCGCACCCTGCTGCACCTGGTGGACGAGATCCTGGACTACGCCCGCCTGGAGGCCGGCAAGATGGCCGTGAACCTGCTGGACGTGCCCGTGGCCGGCGTGGTGGCGGAGGCGCTCGCCACCGTCGAGACGCAGGCGGCCGCGAAGGGGATCGCGCTGCAGGCCGACCTGGACCAGGCCACCGCGGCCGTGCGCACGGACCCCGACCGCACGCGGCAGATCGTCCTGAACCTGCTGTCCAACGCCGTCAAGTTCACCGAGCGGGGCGCCGTCACGGTTTCGGCCGCGCCGGTGGGCGACGCGGGGGGCGTGCGCTGGATGGAGCTGCGCGTCCGCGACACCGGCCCCGGCATCGCCCGCGCGGACCAGGAGCGCATATTCCTGGAGTTCGAGCAGGTGGGCGGCACGCGGGGCGGCACCGGGCTGGGGCTGCCCATCTCGCGGCGGCTGGCGCTGCTGCTGGGCGGCGACCTGCGCGTGGAGAGCGAGCCCGGCGCCGGCTCCACCTTCATCCTGCGCCTTCCGCTGGCCGCTCCCCGGCCGGCGAGCCCGCCGCGGCCGCGCCGGGCGTCTTCTTCCACCCGTGACGACCTGCCCCATGCGCAAGCCACGTAACCCTGCCGTTTTCCGGGTCATTTGCGGGCTGCCCGTCCTTTTCGCGGCGGCGTGCTCCGGCGGCCACGCGCCCCCGGCGCCTCCCCCCGCCGGGGGGCCCGAGCTCCGCACCCACGCCGCGCACACGCCGCTGGAGTGCGGCGAAGGCAGCGGCCAGACGGCCACGGCCGAGATCGGCGAGCAGGGCGGCACGGTGGCGGTGCGGGGCCACGCGCTCGCCGTGCCGGCCAACGCGGTGAGCACGCGCACGCCATTCACCCTCACCGAGGAGCGCGGGCCGTACGTGCGGGTGGAGGTGGGGCCGCACGGCACGCGCTTCGGACGCAACGCGACCCTCACCCTGAGCTACGCCCGCTGCCCGGGCAATCCGGGGGCGGTCCGCCAGCTCACCATCCTGGAGGTGCGCTCCGGGACGGTGGACGTCATCCGCGCGCTCCCCAGCGTGGTCGACTCGGTAGCGCGCACGGTGAGCACCCCCGCGCTGGACCACCTGAGCGGGTACCTGATCGGCGGCAACTGACGGCGCGGCGATGCCGCGGAAAGCGGGACGAGAACGATGGACGCGCAGAGGATCGCGGGCGAGGTGGAGGCGCTGGAGCGGGCCGCGGAGTGGGAGCCGGCCCGCGCCGCCTGCGCGCGCGCCTTCACCGCCGCCGCCGCCGCGGCCGACGTGCGCGAAATGGCGCGCGCCACCCGCGGCGCCGCGCGCATGCTGTGCAAGCTGGGGCTGCTGGACGAAGCCGAGGAGCAGGCGGAGCTGAGCCGCGAGATCGCGGCGCGCGCGGGGCTGGCGCTGGAGGCGGCGCGCGCGGTGAACATCCTGGGCAACATCCGCCACGTGGCCGGCGGCCTTCACCAGGCGGCGGAGCTGTACGAAGAAGCGCTGGAGCAGGCGCGCCAGGTGCGCGACGACGAGCTGATCGGGCTGGCCTGCGCCAACCTGGGGGTGGTCGCCAACATCCGGGGCGACCTGCGCGCCGCGTTCGCGTACTACCTGGAGAGCATCGCGGCGGCGGTACGCACCGGCGACGTGCAGGCGTCGGTGCTGGGATACAACAACCTGGGGCTGCTCGCCGCGGACCAGCGCGAATGGATGCAGGCGGACCTGCTCTTTCACCGGGCGCTGGAGCTGGCCGAGCAGGCGGACGAGACCACGGTCATCTCCACGCTGCTGCTGAACCGCGCCGAGCCGCTGATCCACGTGGGCGACCTGGAGCTTGCGGGGGAGGTGCTGGACCGCGCCGAAGCGATGGCCCAGGAGATCGAAAACGCCCGCGACCTGGCGGAAGTGGCGCGCTTTCGCGCCCTGCTGGCCCGCCGCCGCGGTGACGACGCCGAGGCCGCGCAGCAGCTGGGGCGCTCGCTGCTGCTGGCCACGCGCGGCGGCTTTCGCCTGGAGCGTGCGGAGGCGCTGGAGCAGCTCGCCCTGCTGCATTACGACGCCGGCCGGATGGACGACGCGCGCGCACACGTGGCCGAGGCGTGCGCCGAGTTCTTTGCCGCCGGCGCCGCGCGCGACTGCCAGCGCCTGCGCGAGCTCGCCGCCGCCTGGTCCCCGGCCCCGGAGGAGGAGGATGCATCGGCGACCGTCCCCGCCGACCCCGGCGTCGCCGGCGCGGCGTAGAGCCGGCCGCGCCTCCCCTGGGGGGGCGGTTGCGGGGTGGATGAGCGGCGAGGACCGATGTAGCTTGTTATGGGCGCATCCGTATCAATCGAGGCAAGCCGATGAGACACAGCAGCGTCGTTCACACTGATCCAGAGATCCTTGGCGGCACCCCTGTGTTCATCGGAACGCGGGTCCCGCTGAAGAATCTCATCGATTATCTGCAGGGCGGACATCCCCTGGATGATTTTCTCGATGATTTCCCTAGCGTCAGTCGCGATCAGGCCATTGCCGCGCTCCAGGAGGCCAGGCAAGCTTTGAGCGAGCGTGCGCGTGCTGCTTGACGAGTGCACACCTCGCAAGCTCCGCCGGGATCTGCCGGAGCACGAGGTGCGCACCGTCGCGGAGATGGGATGGAGTGGAACCAGGAACGGCGCACTGCTTCGGCGGGCGGGCGCTGAGTTCGACGTGCTCCTGACCGTCGATTCCAATATGGAATTTCAGCAAAACCTGACGGATCTGCCGCTCGCGCTGGTCGTGCTCGTTGCCCACAGCAACGACGTCGACGTGCTGCGGCCCCTGATGCCGCAGGTGCGGGAGCTTCTGCCGGTCATCGAACGCGGTCGGTTGTACCGCATCGCGGTTCGCGACTGAACCAGCGCGCGGCGTGCGTGGGGGCGGTTTTCCACCGCCGGCTTCGTCGCTCCTGCGGCCGGACGCGACAACTCCTGGTTCATCCCCACGGCATCCGCGGCCACCGGCCCGCCCGTCGCCTCCGGTTCCAGCGATTGACCCCACACCTTTCCCGCGCTATCCTCAGCAGTCCGACCCTCTGCCTCCGTAGCACCCTCCTCTCCGCGCCCATCCCGGCGCACAGATCCGCCAGATGACCGAGCTGTCCGAACGCCTGGCCACGCTTTCCCCGGCCAAACGCGCGCTGCTGCAAAAGCTGCGCGGCGCCCCGCCCATCCCGCGCGCCCCCGACGGCCCCGCGCCACTCTCCGCGGAGCAGCGGCGGCTGTGGTACGTGCTGCAGCTGGCGCCCGGCTACCCCGTCTACACCATCCCGCTCGGCTTCAGGCTGCGGGGCGCGCTGCGGGTGGACGCGCTGCTGGACGCGCTGCGCGAGCTGGTGGCGCGGCACGAGATGCTGCGCGCCGCGTTCGTGGAGCAGGGCGGGGCGCCGGTGCAGGTGGTGCACGACGGCTCCGCGTTCCAGCCGCGGACGGTGGAGGTGCCCGACGACCAGTGGGCCGCGTCGGAGGCCCGCTGGCAGGCGGACGAGTTCGCGCGCGCCGGGTTCGACCTGGGCGCCGGCGAAACGTTCCGGGCGACGCTGGTGCGCGTGGCGAAGGACGAGCATCACCTGCTGATGGGCCTGCACCACCTGGCGGCGGACGGCGGGTCCGCGGGTGTGCTGCTGCGCGAGCTGGGCGCGCTCTACGCCGCGCGCACCGGGGGCGAACGCGCCCATCTGCCGCCGCCGGCCGTAAGGTTTCGCGACTGGGCGGCGTTCCAGCGCCAGCCGCGCGAGGGCGCGGAGGCCGACGAGGCGTTCTGGCGCGCGGAGCTGGCCGGAGCGCCGCACGTGCTGGATCTCCCAATGGACCATCCGCGCGCGGCGGCGCAGAGCTGGGAGGGGTTCAAGCACCCGTTCCCCATCGCGCCGGAGCTCGCCGGGGCGCTGGAGGCCGCGGCCCGGGCGGAGGGCACCACGCTGTACGTGATCTTCGCCGCGGCGTACGCGCTGCTGCTGTCGCGCTACGCGGGTCAGGAGGATTTTCTGCTGGGGACGCTGCTGGCCAACCGGCCGCGGCCGGAGCTTGCGGAGGTGGTCGGCTTTTTCGCCAACACGGTGCCGCTGCGCATGCGGATGCACGGCGATCCCACCGTTTCCGAGCTGATCCGGCGCGTGCACGGCACCCTGGCGGATGCGCACCGGCACGGCGCCCTCCCCTTCGACCGCATCGTGGAGCTGGCGGACCTTCGCCGCGACTTCAGCCGTCCGCCGCTGGTGCAGGCGGTGCTCACCTTTGGCGGGGGGCCCGCGTCGCCGCTGGACCTGCGCGGGGTGGAGGTGGAGCGGATCGAGATGGATTCGCGCACCGCCATCTTCGACCTCGTGCTGCAGGTGGAGCGGCACGGGGACGCGCTCGCCGCCGCGCTGCAGGCCCCCGAGGCGCTGCTGGACGAGGCGACGGTGCGGCGGATGGCGCGGCACCTGACCACCATCCTCGCCGCCATCGCGGGCGACCGCGCGCGCCCCGTGTCGCGGATCGCGCTGGCCGACGGGGAGGAGGTGGCGCAGGTCGCCGCGTGGAGCGACGGAGGCCCGGCGCTGCTGGAAGAGGGCGTCATCCACCACCTCTTCCAGGCGCAGGCGCGGGAGACGCCGGACGCCGTCGCCCTGGTGCACGGCCATGCCGAGGTCACCTTCGACGAGCTGAACCGCCGCGCCAACCGCATCGCGCACGGGCTGATCGCGGCGGGAGTGGAACGCGGCGAGTGCGTGGGCGTGTGCCTGGCGCGCACGCCGGCGCTGGTCGCCGCCATGCTGGGCATTCTGAAGTCCGGCGCCGCGTACGTGCCGATGGACCCCGCGCACCCCGCCCCGCGCCATCGCGCCGCCCTGGCGCTCTCCGCCGCGCGCCGGGTGATCACGGACGCCGCGTCGCGTGCCGCGCTGGGCGAGCTCCCCGGCTCCGTGGCCGCCGCCACCGTCGCCGAGCTGGAGGCGGAGGGGGAGGACGATCCCGCGCCGCGCGCCGGGCCGGGCGACCTGGCGTACGTCATCTTCACCTCCGGCTCCACGGGCGGCCCCAAGGGGGTCGCCATCGAGCACCGCGCCACGGCCGCCATGCTGGCGTGGGTGCGCGAGCTGCTGGGCGAAGAGCGCTCCGCCGTGCTGGGCGCCACGCCCGTGACCTTCGACGTTTCCGTCGCGGAGCTGTTCGGCACGCTGTGCTGCGGCGGCACGGTGGTGCTGGTGGAGAACGCGCTGGCCGGCCTTCCCCGCGGCCGCCGCGTGCTGGCCGCGCCCATGACCCCCACCGCCGCGGCCGAGCTGCTGCGGGAGGGCCGCCTTCCCGCCGGCGCGCAGACGCTGCTGCTGGGTGGCGAGGCGGTGCCGCCGCCGCTGGTGGGCGCGCTGGCGGAATCCGGCGTGCCGCGCATCGTGAACCTGTGGGGCCCCACGGAAGACACCACGTACAGCACCTGGGCCGTGCTGGAGCCGGGGGACGACCGCGTGGGCGTGGGCCGGCCCATTCCCGGCGGGCGCGTGTACGTGCTGGACGCGCACCTTCGCCACGCGGGGATCGGCGAGCCGGGCGAGGTGTGGACGGCGGGCGCGGGGGTCGCCCGGGGATACGCCGCGCGCCCGGCGCTCACCGCGCAGAAGTTCGTCCCGGACCCGTACGGCCCCCCCGGGTCGCGGATGTACCGTACCCTGGACCGCGGCCGCTGGCGCGAGGACGGCACCCTGGAGTACCTGGGCCGCATGGACGCGCAGGTGAAGGTGCGCGGCCACCGCATCGAGCTGGAAGAGGTGGAGCAGGCGCTGGCCGCGCACCCCGCCGTGGCCCACGCGGCCGTCGCGGCGCGGGGGGACGGCGGCGCGGGGGCGCGGCTGGCCGGCTACCTGGTCGCGCGCACCGGCGCCGAGGCGCCGGGGGGAACCGAGCTGCGCGCCTTCCTGCGCGAGCGGCTGCCGGAGTACATGGTCCCCGCCGCGTTCGCGTGGACGGACGCGCTGCCGCGGACGGGGAGCGGAAAGCTGGACCGCCGCGCCCTCCCGCCGGTGGACGCGGGGCCCGACGGCGCGGAGTTCGTCGCCCCGCGGCCGGGGCTGGAGGCGCGGATCGCCGCCGTGTGGCAGGACGTGCTGGGCGTGGACAGGGTCGGCGCGCACGACGACTTCTTCGACCTGGGCGGCCAGTCCATCCTCGCCACCCGGCTGGTGGCGCGGCTGCAGGGGGAGCTGGGGATCCAGGTCCCCATCGGCATGCTGATGCAGGCGCCGACGGTCGAGGCGCTGGCCCGCGCCGTGGAGGCGGGGGCGCGGTCCGTCCGCCTTCCCCTGGTTCCCCTGCAGACCTTTGGCGACCGGCCGCCGCTCTTCCTGGCCCACCCGGCGGGCGGACACGTGATCTGCTACCGGGGGCTGGCGGTGAACCTGGCGCCGGACCAGCCGGTGTACGGCCTGCAGCCGCGGGGGCTGGAGGATGGGGCGGAGCCCATCGACGACCTGGGGGAGATGGCGGCGTACTACGTGGACGCCATCCGCCGCTTTCGCCCGCGGGGGCCGTACCGACTGGGTGGATGGTCGTTCGGCGGGGTGGTGGCGTGGGAGATGGCGCGGCAGCTGCGCGCGGCGGGGGAGGAGGTGGACCTGCTGGCCATGCTGGACACCTCGCCGCTGACGGACGAGGCGATCGAGGCAGACCCGCGCGACGCGGCCGAGGTGATGATGCAGACCATCGGCGGCTACGCGGGGTGGGCGGCGGCGGAGCGCATCACCGTGGACGCGGTGCGCCACCTGTCACCACGGGAGATGGCGCTGGCGATGATCGGCCAGGTGGGCGATGCGCGGCTCCTCCCCGAGTCACGCGCGGACCTGATCCTGTCCCTCACGCGCGTCCGCAGCGCCAACCTGCGCGCGCAGGCCGCGTACGCGCTGCGCCCGTACGACGGCCACCTGACCTACTTTCGCACCGAGGGCTCGGCGGAAGCGCCGCTGCAGGCCTCCGCGGACACGTTCTGGGGCTCGCGCGCCGCCGGCGTCACGGTGATCCCCGTGACGGGCAACCACGGCACCATCCTGCACGAGCCGCACGTCTACCCTGTCGTGCGCGGCATCCTGGACCGCGGCGGCTGACGAGGCCGGCCCTGGTGCTGCGACTGCGGGTGTTCTGGCCAGCGACGCCGGCCTGCGTGCGGGCGCGGGCCCGCTCCACGACCTCCCCCGCCCCCCGTCACCCCAACATCCCACCGTCTTTTGTGCAGACCCCCAAAAGCATCACGCGGAGGACGCGGAGGAAGGGAGTGAGGACG
>JAHWJJ010000146.1 GCA_019348475.1 Gemmatimonadota bacterium
TGCCAGCCGGCGCTCCACCGCCCCGGCGATGCGGTCCATGGGCACGCCCTTGGCGCGGCCCTCGGCCACCTTGCTGTCCAGCAGCGCCACCGGAATGCCGGCGGATTCAGCCCGCTGGCGCGCCGTCTCGATCCGCTGCTGCGGGTCCTGCGCCTGCGCCTGCACAGCGCCGGGGAGCGCCGCCAGCGCCAGCCACAGGGCCACCAGGATTCGCGCGAGGTTCATGGATCTCATCGGGATTGCCTGCATTCGCCACGTCCGGGCGTATGACGACGGGACGGCCGCCGCGTCACTCACGGCACCACCAGCACGGCCGAACTGCCGCCGAACCCGTCATCCACCGACGGCACGCCCTCCGGAACCATCACGCTGCCGTCCGCCAGCCGGAAGGCGTAGTGGTGCGCGCCCGGGCCCACCCGCACCCGCGCCACCCACTCCTGCCCCTCCGGCGACATGGCCACCGGCTGCCAATCGCTGAAGTCCCCGATCACCGCCGGCGGCTGCGCGTGGGCGGCCAGCGGCAGGCGAAAGACGGCCCAGCCGTCCGAAACGTGGGGAAGGCGCACGGCGGGGACCGCCCGCCGCGGCTCGCGCCCCAGGGTGCGGCGCAGCGACACCCCCCAGGTGCGGCGCGGCGCGTTCCAGTACAACGGCTCGAACGGCTCCTGCCGGACGCTGGCCTGCACTTCCGTGCGCGGCAGCACCCGCACCCGCACGCCCGCGCCGTACGCCGCGGACGGGTCCGGCCGCTCCCCGTCCAGCCACGCGCCCGCGTACGCCCACGCCGCGCCCCAGCGCCGGCGCAGCTCCGCGCTCCCGCCGGCGTACGGCCACTCGCCACCCTCGCCCCGCACCCAGCGGCCCTCGCCGCCCACGGTCAGCCCCGCCGCCAGGGCAACCCCCAGCCGCGCGCCGGAGTGGTGGAACCCGCGGGTGTGGGTGCTGTCGCCCAGGGCGTCAAAGGCGCCCGCGAAGCCGGAGCTGACCTCCGCCGAGACCCTGCCGCGGCGCCAGGCGAGGGTGGGAAGCACTTCCAGGGTGCCGCCGCCGCCCGATGGATTGCGGCCGGCACCGCCGTAGGCGTAGGCGTGTCCGGACGTGGAAAGGCCCAGCTGAAGGGCGCCGCCGCGCAGGCCGATCCATCCGCCCGCGCCGCCCGCGCCCCAGCCGGGCCCGCCCCGCTCGAGGGGGGCGCCGCCGGACAGGTATCCCCATCCCACGTCTTCGCGCTCGTACGCCAGCCCCAGCGAGGCGCTGGTGGTGCTCACGTGCGCCGCCACCGGGTCGTGCACGGCGCGGCCGGCGGACGCCTCCACCGTCCACTGCGCCGGCGCGGCGGCCGGCGCCAGCAGGGCGGCGCAGGCCGTCATCAGCGTGCCGCGAAGGATCACGCCGAGGCGCCCAGCGGGGGCAGGGAGATGCGGCTGTTGGTTCCGCCGAAGCTGTCGTCCACCTGCTGCGGCGCGTTGGGGTCCGGCACCCACCGCTCGCCGTCCACCACGAAGACGTAATCGTGCACCCCGGGCTCCAGCGGCACCAGCGCGGTCCACACCCCCGGCTCCCTTTCCTGCAGCTGCAGCGTGGGCTGCCACCCCGTAAAGGTGCCGGCCAGCGCCACCTGCCGCGCCTGCGGGCTCTCCAGCCGGAACTGCACGTACACCACCTGCGCGGCCGCCGCGGGCGCGGGCGCCGTGACGGCGACGGGGGCGGCATCGCCCCCGTCCATGGCGGCGGGGACCACGACGGCGGCCACGGCGGCGAACGCGGCGCCCGCCAGGGCGTACGCGGGACGGAAGGTCAGCCGCAGCGGGCGCGGGTTCCACAGCCACTCCGCGGCCCTGCGCCAGGCGGGGACGGCGGGCGCCTGCGCCGGGAGCGCGGCCATCACGCGCGCGGCCAGGTCGGGCGCGGGAACGGCGCGCAGGTGCGCGGCGGCGGCGTCGAGCGTACGGGCGAAGGCGTCCGCCTCCCGGCGCTCATCCGCAGAGAGCGCGGCGCGGGGATCGCCGTCCAGGTGCCGGTGGATGCGGTCGTTCATCATCTAAGGTCCTTCCTGCGAAACTGCTCCGCGGGTGCGGCGCAGTCCGATTGACGAGCCACGGGCGTGCCGGGTCACACGCGCGGGCCCCCTCCTCCGGCCGCCGGCCCTCCCCATCCTGCGCGGAGAGCGGGATGCGGATGCATCTGTACCGCGGCGCGGGGCGAAGGTTCGGCACCGGGCACCCCCCTTGCAAACCGCCGCCGCCGCGCGGACCTGTCACCGCGCGTCACCTCCCCCAACCTTGCGACCGGATGCCTGCGACGAAAGCCCTGGACCCTGCCGTCGACGCGCTGTCGGAGCGCCTGGGCGCCGACCGCCTGGAGCGCGCCGCGCCGCTGGCGCCGCACACCACGTTCAAGATCGGCGGGCCGGCGGACCTGATGTACCGCGCGCTCACGCAGGACGAGCTCGCGGCCGCGGTGCGGGCTGCGCGGGAGCTGGAGATCCCCTTCTTTCTGCTGGGGCTTGGCGCCAACATCCTGGTGGGTGACGGCGGCTTTCGCGGGCTGGTGATCAAGAACGACGTGGACACGATCGAGTGGCTGGACGACACCCGGGTCCGGGCGGGATCCGGCGTAAAGATCTACCACGACCTGATCCAGATGACGGTGGCGCGCGGGCTGGGCGGCCTGCAGCACTACGTGGGCATTCCCAGCACGGTGGGCGGGGCGGTGTGGCAGAACCTGCACTTCCTGAGCCCCCCGCCGGAGCGCGAGCGGACCATGTTCATCGAGGAGGTGGTGGAGGGCGCGACCATCGTCACGGAGGAGGGGGAGATCCGCCGGGTAGACAACGCGTACTTCGAGTTCGGCTACGACTACAGCGTGCTGCACGTGCGGCCCGACGTGGTGCTGGACGTCACCTTCAGGCTGGAGCCCACCCCGCGCGAGGTGATGCGCGACACGATCCGCGAGAACCTGGCCTGGCGCGACGACCGGCACCCGGACCTGTGGCTGTACCCCAGCGCCGGCTCCATCTTTCAGAAGATCGAGGGTGTGGGCGCCGGGCGGCTGATCGATCAGTGCGGGTTGAAGGGGCACGTGCTGGGGAGCGCGCAGATCTTTCACAAGCACGCCAACATCATTGTCAACCTGGGGGGCGCAACCTCGGCGGACGTGCGGGCGCTGATCGAGCTGGCGCAGACCACCGTCCAGCGGGAGCTGGGATACGAGTTGAAGACGGAGATCGGGATGGTGGGGGAGTTTTGAGGCGCGTGGGTGCGTGAACGTACGTCCTGCCGCCGTTCGAAGCTCGCGCGCAGCGCGGCCAGCATCCGGGAGGGCGCCAGGAAAAAGAGAGCCGGCGGATTCGGGGGAGGAAAGGCGCTTCCGTTCACCCGTTGTGGGACGATGCAGTAAACGCCTCCCTTCCGCGCGCCGCCGGGCCCCTGCGCGGGAGTATCAATAGACGGAGTAAACAGGCGGCCCGGATTCTGCTACGGTCCGAAGGGGCCGAACCGCACGTCGCGGTTCGTCGGCGAGCGGGAGATCCGGGAGGCGGCCGGTGAAGCGAGAGCGGCTGGATTCGTCGAGCCTGGCGAGCGCGGGGTACGACCCCGCGGCGCACGTGCTGGAGGTGGAGTTCCGCAACGGCGGCATCTATCAGTACTTCGACGTGGACGGCGACGAGTACCACGAGTTCCGGACCGCGCCCAGCAAGGGGCGGTACCTGAACACCCGCATCAAGCCCGGCCACCCGGCGCGCAAGCTGAGCCCCCCGCGGCGCCGCCGCTGAGTCAGATCTGGGCGTCCGACCCTGCTCTGCAACACGCAACCCTTGTCCGGCGCGGCAGGGGACCCTATCTTGTTAGCTCTCCCACACATCCGTGGACGCCGGCAGCGGATCCCCCTTCCGGGCTCCCCTCATCTCCGCGATGCGCAGACCGAACCAGGCCACGTGGCGGCACGATCCCCCCACCCTCGTCATCGCACTGATGGCGGCGGTGGTGCTGGGGCTGGGCTCGGCCGCCGCCTTCGCCGAGCCGCAGCAGGGGCTGCCGGCGCGGGAACTGGCGGAGACGCACGTGCTCCCCGCCGCGCGCGCCGTGCCGGCCCACATCGACACGCTGCTGATCGGCGGGTACGCGCGCGGCACCTTTCGCGAGGCGCTGGGGGTGATCGCCAGCGACCTTTCACAGGCGGAGCGCGAGATGGTGGGCCGCCACCTGGACAAGATCTTTCAGCCCGTCATCGACGGGGCGCTGGGGAACGGCGGGCGGCTGAAGGTGGCGTACGAGCGGGTGCAGCGGGCGGACGGCAGCACGCGCTCCATCCAGGTGCTCGCGGCGCAGGCGGCGGTGGGGGGCGGGCTGCACACGCTGTTCTTTTACGAGCATGGCGAAAAGCCCGGCTACTACGACGACGTGGGGCAGTCGCTGGATCCAAAGGCGTGGGCCGGCCCGCTGGAGGTGCTGCGGGTGAGCTCCGGATTCCGCATGGACCGCATGCACCCCATCCTGCGCCGGGTGCTGCCGCACAACGGCATCGACTACGCCGCCGCGTACGGCACGCCCGTGCGCGCCACGGCGGACGGCAGCGTGTCGTTCGCGGCCGAGCGCGGCGGATACGGCAACCTGGTGGAGGTGCAGCACCCCAACGGTTACGCCACGCGCTACGCGCACCTGTCGCGCATCGCCGTGCGCGAGCACCAGCCGGTGCAGCAGGGCGACGTGATCGGGTACGTGGGTGCCACGGGCCTGGCGACGGGGCCGCACCTGCACTACGAGGTGCGCCGCAAGGGGCAGCCGGTGGACCCCGCGCTCGCCATGGCGTACGAGCACACCACCGAGAGCGTCGACTACGACCTCGCCTGGCGCAACGAGCGCCGGGCCCTGGGCCGGCTCCTCGCGCGCACGCCCACGGTCATCCGCAGGCAGTAGACGAGCGGCCCTCAGGCGGACGGGCGGAGTCGGCGGAGCCGGGGGATACGGGTTGCCCCGTCGGCTGAGTCGCCTGGCATGCACAAGAAGACGAGGACGCGGAGAGATGGCTTCTCCGCGTCCTCGTCGATTTTCCCTGACATGAGTCATCCGGCGCTGCGCGCACCATACGGATTGAAAGCGCAGTTCAACCTCCCCCGGGGGTTTTCGGGGGAGGTGCGAGCCTGAGCGAGCGGAGGCGCGGCGCGGATCTGTCCGCCCATCGGCTTTTCCATTCAGATCTCTCTCGCCTGTTCAGTTGCGCGGCGTGCGGGTGGGCCCGGGGGCACGCGTGGGCTCGAGCGCGCGCGGCTCGCGGCCGCGCACCCGCGTCGGCACCATTTCGCGACCCATGAGCCGCTCGCGGCCGTCCCATTCCAGCGACAGCTCGCGGCGGCGGCCCTGCCGCACCACCTCCAGCGCGACGCGGCCGTCCTCGCCCCGCATCAGGGCGCGGCGCACGTCCTCGGGATGGTTCACCTCGCTGCCGGCGGCGCGGACGAGCACGTCGCCGGGCTCCAGCCCCGCGCGCGCCGCCGGGGTGTTGGGCGACACGTCGATCACCAGGGCGCCGCGCTGCACGTTCTGAAAGTAGCGCCGCAGACCCTCGTTCATCTCGGCCAGCTCGGCGCCGGCCGCGGCGCGGCGGCCCAGCTCCATGAAGAACGGCCGCCCTTCCACGGGCACCCCCGCGTCCACGATCACGCCTTCGCGCAGCGGCGTGCCCTCGTGCACCCGGAACTGCACGCTGGGCATGCGCTGGATGAAGACCTCGGCGCTGTCGGAGAGGATGTTCATGACGGAGTCCATGCGGAGGCGCACCAGGCCGCTGTCCCGGCCGATCAGCTCCACCAGCCGCGTCTGCAGGCTGTCGATGCGCATGGTGATGGCCTGCAGGGGGATCTGCATGGTGTCGCCGCCCATGAACACCATGGGGCGCTCACCCGGCCCGGGGCGCACCACGCCGAAGCGCGCGGCCGGCCGGGGCGCGGCCACGATGGTCAGGTCGCGCTCGTCCGCGCCCCGCCGGATGCGAAGCTGAACGGTGTCGCCCTCGCGCAGGTCCAGCTCACGGAAGCCGTCCACGGCGGGGCGCCCGTTGACCCGGACCACCACGTCTCCAGGGCTCACGCCGGCGGCCTCGGCGGGGGAGCCGGGGCGGACCTCGCCGATCAGCACCTCGCGCTTCGGCTCGGATTCGCGATCACTCTGGGTGGTGCGGACGGTGAACGAGACGCCGATCATCCCCGGCCGCTCGCAGGGGCACTCGTCCTGCTGCGCCCGGACCTGGCCGGGCGTCGCCAGGGCCGCCGCCAGGAGCGGCAGCCACGCCATGCGGTACTTCATTTCCGTATCTCCGTTGTCACTATCAGGTCAGAACCACTCGGTCCGTGCGTCCCGTTCCATCTCACGGCGCAGCGCGTCGCGCTCGGCCACCGCGGCCAGGTGGTAGCCGTTGATCACGGGGTCTCCGGGAACGCGGTCCAGCGCCTGCGCCGTGAGCTGCACCAGCCGGTCCAGCGCGGCCATGCGCGTCTCCGGCGTGTTTCCCGACGCCGGGTCGGCGATGGCGGCCAGCCGCTGCAGCGCGCCCATGTACGCCGCCTGCGCCTGCATCAGGTCGCGCGCCGCCCGGTCCGCCTCCGCCGCCGTCGCCCGCCGCGGCGCCGTGCGCGGGGGCGCGACCACGTGCGCCGTAGAGGTCTGATCGGAGGGACCCTGGTTCATCGCCAGCCGCGCGCCGCTGCCGCCCACCGGCGCGGGCGTCTGCATGACGTACGTCACCTCGGGCGCACTGATGGGCGAGGCGGGGCGCGAGGCGGTGCGCGGCGCCTGGGCGGGCGCGGGATCCAGCGTCGCGACGGAGGGGGCCCCCGGCGTGCGCCAGAGCAGGGCGCCGGCGGCCCCGCCCATCAGGAACAGGGCGAGGGACGCGGCGATGCGCAGGTGCACGCGGCTGATCCCCAGGACGCGAACGCCGGCGGGGGCGCAAATCAGCTTCTCCTCCAGCAGCCGGGCCTCCACCGCCGCCCACAGCGACGGCGGCACCTGCGGATCGTCCATCGCGGCCAGCGCCTGCGTCTGGGCGCGCATCTCCGCCAGCTCGCGGCGGCACACCAGGCACCCGCGCAGGTGCTCCGCCTCGCCGGGCTCGGCGGGCTCGTCCACCAGGCGGGCGAGCTGCTCCAGATCTAGATGCTGCATGCCATCTCCTCTTCTGCGGACTCTTCTTCGGGCTGCGGCGTCAGCAGCCGGCGCATCCGCGCGCGTGCCTTGAACAGCTGGCTCTTGCACGTTCCCGGGTTCACGCCCAGCATCTGCCCGATCTCCTCGTGCGTGTAGCCCTCCACGTCGTGCAGCACCAGCACCTTGCGCATCCCCTCGGGCAGGCGCTCCATCGCCCGTTCCAGGTTCAGGCGAAGGACGGTGCGCTCCGCGGCCGGGCGCACGGAAAAGCTGTCGTCCATGGGCGCCTCGCGCCCCGCCTTGCGCATCCGCGAGCGGCGGCCGTGCAGGGCGCTGTTGACGGCGATGCGGTGCAGCCAGGTGGTGAAGCGCGAGTCGCCGCGAAAGGTGGGAAGGGCGCGAATCGCCCGCACCCACGCCTCCTGGGCCCAGTCTTCGGCCAGCGCGTCGTCGTGGCCGGCCAGGCGTTTGACGACGGCGTACACCCGCCCGGCGTGGCGCTGGTACAGCTCGCGCACCGCCCCGCCGTCGCCCTGCCTGGCCTGCTGGATCAGATGGTTGTCGTCCATGGTCCGTTCGCGGGTCCGGCGTGTGTGATGCCGGCGGTGCGGAGAGGGTTGCCTGGCGGAACAGGGAACAGCGAACAGGGAATCGCCTGCAAGGGCAGTGGGTCGCGATGTGGAGAGTCCCGCGTTGGGCAGGCGCCCCCATCCCCGGCCCACAAAACTGTAGTGGAGGGAGAAACTTCATCCTCCACCCACGCGGTCCCGGCGCGAACAAGTGCACGGAGTCGCCGTATCCATCGACAACGCTTCGAATTATCCTTCTCCGACGGCTGCGGTGCGGCCACTTTCGCACTTTCGCACTTTCGCACTTTCGCACTTTCGCACTCCCGCACTCCCGCACTCCCGTGCCTCCCCGGATCCTCCTCGCCGACTGCGACTCGTATTTCGTCCGGTGCGCCATGCTGGCGGACCCGGAGGGGGCGGGCAGGTCGGAGCTGGTGATCGTGGGGGGGAGCGCCAGCGCGCGCGGAGTGGTGACGTCCGCATCCTACGCGGCGCGCAGGTTCGGCGTGCACGCGGGGATGCCCATGGGTGCGGCGATGCGCCTGTGCCCCAACGCGGTGGTGGTACCCGTGCCGGGCGAGATGGTGTCGCGCAAGCACCACGAGGTGCGCGCGGTGCTGGACGAGTTCTCGCCCGTGGTGGAAGCGGCCAGCGTGGACGAGTTCTACCTGGACCTCACCGGCACCGAGATGCTGTACCACGGCGAGCCGCTGCAAGCCACCGCGCGGCGCATTCAGCGGGCGGTGATGGACCGCACCGGCATCAGCATCTCCATCGGCGGCGCCACGGGACGCACGCTGGCCAAGATGGCGGCGTCGGTCGACAAGCCCTTCGGCGTGCACGTGGTTCCGCCGGGCGGCGAGGCGCAGTTCATGGCGCGGCTGCAGCTGGCCGACATCCCCGGCGTGGGGCCGGCCCTCGCGGAGTCGCTGCGGCGGCGCGGCGCCACGGCGGTGCGCGACCTGATCCCCATCGACCTCCCCACACTGGTCTCCTGGGTGGGCGAGTCGCGCGGCACGTGGCTGTACCACCTGGTGCGCGGCGAAGACGCGGGGCGCGTGACGGCGCGCCGACCGCAGAAGTCCGTCTCGCACGAACGCACCTTCGCAAAGGACGTCGCCGATCCCGAAGAGCTGGAGACGCGGCTGATGATGCTGGCCGCCGACACCGGCGCCTCGCTGCGCGCGGAGGGGCTGCGCGCCCGCACCGTCACGGTGCGCATCCGCTACTCCGACTTCACCGACCGGTCCGCCGCGCGCACCGCCCCCGACCCCATGGAAAGCGACCGCGCGATCTTCGCCATCGCGCGCGAGCTGCTTTCCGGGCTGCTGGCGCGGCGCGGCGGCGGCGTGCGGCTGCTGGGTGTGGGAGTGTCGAAGCTGGTGGGGGACGAGGAGGACGACCTGGTGCTGTTCGGCGACACCCCCGGCGGCGCGGAGACCGAGCGGGACCGGAAGCTGGCGGAGGCGGCGGACCGGCTGGCGGGAAAGTACGGCAAAGGCGCCCTGGTCCCCGCGCGCATCGCCAACCGCTCGCCCAGGGACGGCACCCGCGGCCGCGGCGGCTCGCAGGAGTAAGGCACTCCCAAAATCAACCCAGGTTCAGTGATCCTGCTGCGGGGAGGCGCCGCGCCGCAATCTTTTCGTAGGAGGAGCTTGGCGCGACCGAAGGACCTGCCCGGGACGACCTGAATGAAAAGCATGCGTGGACAGATTTTCAGCGGGTATCGCGGGCTCCGCGCCGCGCCCCCCTCCGATCGCTTAGGCTCACACCTCCCCCGAAACTGCCGCGGGAGGTTGACTGCTTTCAGAAGAAGGGCCCGCGGAGGATTGCTCCCCCGCGGGCCTTTGCTCGTCCGGGGGGCAGCACAAAAAAACCGCCAGGCGCG
>JAHWJJ010000493.1 GCA_019348475.1 Gemmatimonadota bacterium
GGATGGCGTCCTCGCTCCCCGCGACGATCACGTCCAGGTCCGAGTACTCCAGCTGCTGAAAGGTGGGGTTCAGCACCCACTGCCCCTGGATGCGCCCGATGCGCACCGCCGCCACCGGCTCGGCGAAGGGGATGCGGCTCATGTTGAGCGCCAGCGAGGCGCCCGTGAGCGCCATGACGTCCGCGTCGTTCTCCTGGTCCGCCGAGATCACGTAAATGATGATCTGCGTCTCGTTGGCGAACCCGTCGGGGAACAGCGGGCGGAGCGGCCGGTCGATCAGGCGCGCCGACAGGATCTCCTTGTCCGACGGCCGGCCCTCGCGCTTGATGAACCCGCCCGGGATCTTGCCCGCCGCGTAGGTGCGCTCCTTGTACTCTACGGTCAGGGGAAAGAACGGAAGGTGGGTGGGGTGGTCCTGCGCCACGGCGGTGCACAGCACCACCGTCTCGCCGAACTGCACGGTGCACGAGCCGTCCGCCAGCCGGGCCATCCGGCCCGATTCCAGGACCAGCTGCCGCCCCGCGAACTGTCTTTCCAGCTTTGCCATTGGGTCTTTTCCTTTTGGATTGCTCGGGGGAGCCGCACTCCGGACGCCACTCCCCCGCAGGCGGAGCCCGGTCGCTTTGATGTCCACTTCGTCGCCGCTGTGCAAAAACGCACGCCGGCCGCACGGTCCATGCCCGTGCGGCCGGCGTGTTCCTTCAGTCCCGCCCGCCGGGGCGGAGACGCGCGTTCCGGGGATGGAGGCCCGCGCCCCGCATCCCCCAGCTCCCGCGTCTGCCCGACGGAGTGCCGATCAGTGGCGCAGCCCCAGGTCGGCGATGAGGGCGCGGTAGCCCTCCAGGTCGTTGCGGCGCAGGTAGTCCAGCAGGCTGCGGCGCTGACCGACCATCTTCAGCAGCCCGCGGCGGCTGTGATGGTCCTTCTTGTGGGCGCGAAAGTGCCCGGTAAGGTCGTTGATGCGCGACGTGAGCAGCGCGATCTGCACCTTGGTGCTGCCACGATCGTTCTCGTGCAGCTGGTACTTCTTGATGATGTCGTCGCGGTTTTCGGCCGTGAGCGCCATGATCGGAACCTCCTGAAGAGTCAGTGCTGGTCGGGAAGTCAGCCGATCCAATCGAACAGAATTGCCGAGGGGATCAACAACAAGCCAGAGAAGCTAACACCCACGCCGATTTCTCGCAACCTTGGCGCCCCGTGCCGAGCAGGCGGCGCGAGGGCATCTTGCCTCGGTTCGATCGATCGGGTTATCGTAATACGAACCCCTGATCGAGGAGACGTACGATGGAGAAGGCGACGATCTCGCCCAAGTTCCAGGTTGTGATCCCGCGGTCCGTTCGCGAGCGGCTGAACCTGAAGCCCGGGCAGCAGGTGCAGGTGATCCCGTACGACGACCGGATCGAATTCATTCCCCTGCGGCACCCGCGTGAGATGCGCGGCTTTCTGGCAGGGATGTCGACGGACTTCGCGCGGGATGCGGACCGCGTGTGATCCAGCCCGCCTTGCCCCTGCACAACGTGGTCGACACGTCCGGCTGGCTGGAGTACATGACCAACGGACCCCTATCGAACCTGTTCGCACCCGCCGTCGAAAACACGCACCTGTTGATCGTACCTACCGTGAGCGTGCTGGAGGTTTTCCGCTGGGTCCTTCGCGAGCGTGGAGAAAGCGACGCCCTGCGGGCAACGGCCATGATGCAGCAGGGGGTCGTCGTAGATCTGGATGCGGCGCTTGCGCTGAAGGCGGCGAAGCTGGGGAATGCCCTCAAGCTCCCCCTGGCAGACAGCGTCATCTACGCGACCGCGCGCGAGTTCAATGCGGTGCTCTGGACACAGGACGCGCACTTCGCCGGACTGCCCGGCGTGGAATACCATCCCAAATATCAGCCCCCGAAGGGCGCAACGTAGCGCCGGCGCAGCCCCTCTACGTCACCCCCAGCAACCTTCGCCCCTCGCGCTCGTCGCCGCGCATCGCCTCCACGAGCGCATCCACCGAGGAGAACGGGCGGATGTCGCGGATACGGTCGACCACCTCCACGCGCACGTGGTCGCCGTAGATGTCGCCGCTCCAGTCCAGCAGGTGCAGTTCGATCGTGGGCGCGAAGCCGGGAAAGGTGGGGCGCGGTCCCAGGTGCAGCAGCCCGGGAACCCGCTCGCCGCGCACCACGCCGTGGGCCGCGTAGACCCCTTCCTTCGGCAGCATCTTCTCCGGGTCGCCGATCGCGACGTTCGCCGTCGGGTACCCCAGCTCGCGCCCCTTCCGCTCCCCGCGCACCACCACGCCCTGCAGGCGGTACGGCCGCCCCAGCAGCCGCGCCGCCGCCGCCGCGTCGCCCTCCGCCAGCAGGCGGCGGATGCGGCTGGACGAGACGGGCTCGCCCTCCACCTGGAACGCCTCCACCACGTCCACCGAAAAGCCCATGTCGGCGCCCAGGTGCCGCAGCATCGCCACGCTCCCCTCGCGCCCCCTGCCGAACCCGTGGTCGTAGCCGATCACCAGCTCGTCCATGCCGATGCGGCCCAGCAGGATCTCTTCCACGAACCGCCGCGCGCGGTACCCCTGCAGCGTGCGGGTGAAGGGGATGAAGACGACGTACTCCAGCCCCGACTCGGCCAGCACCTCCCGCTTTTCCGCCGGCGTGGTGAGCCGCGGCGGCGCGTGGGCCGGGCGCACCACGCTGAGCGGGTGGGGGTGAGAGGTGAGCAGGTTGCGGGGCCCCCCGGTGGCCCGGGGGCGGGCGGAGTGCTCCTGCTGCACCTGGCAGTGCCCGCGGTGG
>JAHWJJ010000147.1 GCA_019348475.1 Gemmatimonadota bacterium
AGGGGACGCTGCCGGCGAGGGGACGGGATCCGCATTTTTTGGATGGGCAGGGATCAAGGTGGCGCGGCGGATGTCTGCCCGGGCACATCATCCACCCGATTGCGATCTGTAAAAGGCTGCTCCGGCTGGAAGCTGGACGACCGAGCGGACAAGGCCGGGTAGCGCTCACCCGTTCACCCGTTCACCCGGTCGCCCTTCACCCCTTCACCCGACCGGTCCGCGCGGACGCCGCACGCGCAGTTCGATGTCGCCGGCCAGCGGGGCGACGTCGCGGTCGGAGAGCGTCAGCGAGGCCCGGGCGCGCTGCACCACGGCGGCCCCGTTCGGCAGCCGCAGACCGAAGGCGAGCTCGGCTTTGCGGCACAGCCGCTCTTCCCACGCGATCAGGTCGCGCGGCACGGTGCGGCCGCCGCGGCGCAGGCGCGCGTGCACTGCCTCGTGCACGATCGACGAGGCCACCTGCTCCGCCGCGAACGTGGCGACGAAGTAGGTGTCCAGGCTGCAGTTGCGCATCTGGTCGAACAGCGCGCGCACGCCGTCCTGGCGTTGCATGAAGATGCGCGAGAAGTCGCGGCGCATGGCGTTCAGCCGCCACGGCGCGTACTCCGTCACCAGCTGCAGCGCGGCGGCGACCCGGTCGAACAGCTCGTCGCTGGTGGCGAACTGGCGGTCGTTGATGAGCCAGACGTCGATGCCGTGGATGCGGCGCCGTTCGGACTGCGCGCGCAGCAGCGCCTCCTGCGCCCACCCCTGTGGATCCTCGAGGAACTTGCGGATCATCGGTTCTCCCCGGCCGCGCCGTCCAGCCGCGCCATCAGGTCCAGCGCGTTCTGCGGCGCGGCGCCTGCCGCGGTGTTGTCGAAGATGCACCAGACCTGGCGCCCCGCATCCACATCCGCCCGGATGCGCGCGGCGAGCGCGTCCAGGTACTCCGCATCGTACGCGGAGTAGTAGACCCGCGGCGAGCCGTGCAGGCGGTAGTACGCCAGCTCGCGCCATCCGCCGGGCTCCGCCGCCTGCGGCACGGGCGCCGGGTCCGCGGCCACGCGCGCCGTCTTCCACCGCACCAGCAGGGCGTCCGCCTCCGCCGAGAACCAGCTGGGGTGCCGCGGCTCGCAGACGGCCGCGGCCCCGGTCCGCGCCCGCAGCGCCGCGAAGAACGCGTCCGCCGCCGGTTCATCGAACCGCAGGCTGGGTGGAAGCTGAACCAGCAGGCACGCCAGCGCGCCCCCCAGCCCACCGGCTTCGGCCAGGAAGGTGGCGAGCGGTTTTTCCGCATCCACCAGGCGCAGTTCGTGAGTGATGGTCTTCGGCAGCTTGACGCAGAAGCGGAAGCCCGGGGGCGCGCTCTGCGCCCAGCGCGCCCAGGTGCCCGGGCGGTGCGGCCGGTGGAAGGACGAATTGATCTCCACCGCGGGAAAACGCGCGGCGTAGCGCTCCAGGTGCGTCCCCTCCGCGGGAAAGGCGGGCTGCACGTTGCGCGGCAGAGTCCACCCCGCGCATCCCACCAGCCAGCGGGGGATCGGGCCCGGCGCGGGTGAAGGTTGCCTCTCGTGCGGCGCATCGCGCGGACTATGCCGCGCCACGCTCGCCGGCGTGGCCATTGATGAAGCGGTCGATCTCCTCGCCGCGGCGCTCGGCGTCGGACTCGCCCAGCGACATCAGCCGCTTGGCGTAGTCGTCCTGGAACATGATCATGCTCAGCACGTCGGGCGACCGCGTTTCGCGCGTGCCCAGCCCGCGCGTAAGGAGGCGAAAGGCGCGAGGCAGGCGCGGCTCGTACTCCGCCGCGATGCGGGCCAGGTCCTTGGAGGGGCGCATCACCAGCACCTCCACGATGCGCATTCCTTCGCGCCGCTCGGGGGGGATGCGGTCCAGCACCACGTTCATCCGCTCCATCCGCGCCACGTCCTGGTCCACCAGCTCCAGAAAGACGGCGTCCAGCAGCAGCCCGATCACCTGCGCGGGGGGCGGGTACCCCACGATCTCGGGGGTGGAGGCCTCGCCGCGGCTGCGGTCGTAGCGGGTGGAGACCGTCAGGATCTTGCTGGCGCCCAGGTGCAGGGCGGGGGACAGCGGCGCCGTGAGGCGGATGCCGCCGTCGCCGTACCAGTTGGGCCCGATCTGCACCGCGGGAAAGAACAGCGGCAGCGCGGCCGACGCCATCACGTGGTCCACCGTGATGCGGCAGTGGCGGCTGATGCGCCCCGGCCGCTCCCACGTCTCCACCTCGCGCCCCTGCGTCCAGATGACCGACTGCCCCGTGGTGTAGTCGGTGGTGCTGATGGCCACCGCGCGCAGGTTGCCTCGCTGCAGGTTGTAGTCGATCCCCGTCAGCTCGCCGTGCACCGGCGCCAGCGCTTCTTCCAGGAACTGCCGCAGCGGCGCCGTGTCCACCAGCGCCCGCGTGCGCGCCGTCGCCATCCCCCCCGACGTAAGGCGCAGCCCCCACCGGCCGATGTTCCCCGCCAGCGAAGCCATGTCCACGCGAAAGATCCGTTCGGGGATCAGCTCCGCCCACAGCCCCGCCAGCTCGTCCGCCGCCTGCCGGAAGGTCCCGTGGTGCTGCGCCAGCAGGGCCACGTTGATGGCCCCCGCCGACACCCCGGTCTGGATGGGGATGCGCAGCTCGGGATAGGTGCGCGCCAGGTAGCGCAGCAGCCCCACCTGGTACGCCCCGCGCGCGCCGCCGCCCGTGAGCACCAGCGCCAGCTCGCCGCGGTCGGTGACGGCGCCGGTGGAGGGCGCGAACTCCCGCCCCGCCTGCGACGGCGCGAGCGGCGGGGAATCGGCCGGATCCGGCATCCGCGCCACCTCAGCGGCGAAAGACGATCCGGCCGCCCACGACCGTCAGCGCCGGCGCGGCCTGCAGGATCTCCAGCTCGGGAATCGTCAGCAGGTCGCGGTCCCAGACCACCAGGTCCGCCAGCATCCCGGGGCGCAGCGTTCCCTTGCGCTCCTCCTCCCACTCCCCGTACGCGGAGGCGGCGGTGTAAAGGCGGATGGCCTCCTCGCGCGTAAGCCGCTGCTCCGGCAGCCACCCCCCCGGCGGCACCCCCGGCTCCTCGCGGCTCTGCCGGGTGACGGCGCTGTAGATCCCCTCCACCGGCGGCATGGGCTCCACGGGAAAGTCGGTGCCGAAGATGACGACGGCCCCCGCGTCCAGCAGCGACCGCCACGCGTACGCCCCCTCCCGCGCGCGTTCGGGGCCGATGCGGGCTTCGGCCCAGCGCATGTCGCTGGTGGCGTGGGTGGGCTGCATGGACGCGATCACCCCCAGTTCGCGAAAGCGGGGGATGTCGTCCCGGTCCACCACCTGGGCGTGCTCGATGCGGTGGCGGCGCGGGCGCGGCCCGTTGGCGCGCGCGGCGCGCTCGAACGCGTCCAGCGCCTGCCGGTTCGCCGCGTCGCCGATGGCGTGCAGGAGTACCTGCAGGCCGGCGGCGTCCGCCGCCGTCACCAGCGAGTCCAGCTGCGCGCGCGTGTACTGCGGCAGGCCGTGCGTGGAGTGGTCGTCGGCGAACGGCTCCAGCAGGGCCGCCGTGCGCGAGCCCAAGGTGCCGTCGGTGTACCCCTTGAGCATCCCCATCCGCAGCCACTCGTCCCCGAAGCCGGCGGTTACGCCCAGGGCGTCCAGGGCCTGGATGGTCCGCATCTCCAGCGGGTGCCACCCGTACACCCGCACGGTGAGCGAGTCCGCGTCGAGCAGTTCCTTGTAGATCTGCATGTCCGTTCCCGACACGTCCGTCTGCACGCTCGTCACGCCCGTGCGCGCGGCCATCTCCAGCGCCGCCGTGATGCCGCGGCGGGTGCGCGTGCGCGTGGGCGCGGGGACGTGGCGGCCGATCAGCCCTTCCGCGGACTCCTTGAAGATGCCGGTCGCCTCGCCGCGCGCGTCGCGCACCACCTCGCCGCCGGGCGGGTTGGGCGTGGTGCGGTCGATGCCGGCCAGGCGCATGGCGGCGGCGTTGGCCCACGAGGTGTGGCCGTCCACCCGCGACAGGAAGACCGGGTTGTTGGGTGCGGCGCGGTCCAGCACTTCCTTCGTCGGCCAGCCGCCGGGCCCCAGCTCCGACGCCGGGAGGCGGGTGTGGTCCCAGCCGCGGCCCAGGATCCACTCCCCCGGCTGCGCCTGCGCGGCCGCCTCGGCCACGCGCCGCTCGATCTCGGCCAGCGAGTTGGTGCCCAGCAGGCTGACGTTCAGCAACCCCTGGCCGCCCGAGCTGAAGTGGATATGCGCGTCGTTGAACCCCGGCGTCACCAGGCGGCCGCGCAGGTCGATGACCTCGGTGCCGCGCCCGGCGAACCGCCGCACCTCGGCGTCCGTGCCCACGGCCAGCACGCGCCCGTCGCGGATGGCGATGGCCTGCGCCACGGTGTTGGCGCTGTCCGCCAGGAACACGCGCCCCCCCACGAACACCATGTCCGCCGCGCTCGCCTCGTCCGCCGGACCGTCGCGCCCCTGCGGCCACCCGGGGGAGCGGGGCCCCTCGGGCATCCCCATGGGGTTGGGATGCGCGACCGGGGGTGCCTGGCGCGACGGCTGGCAGGCGGAGAGCGCGCAGAGCGCGAGCAGGATGGAGCGGGCTTTCATGCCAGTTCCCGGGCTGTTGATGACGTGAGGCAGGATCGGCTTCATCATACGCGCGCGGACGCGCCGTGACAAACCGAGGGGTGAGGGCTCCGACGGAGGCGGCAATCCAGCGCCTGACGAAATCCGCGTCCGTCCGCCCGTGCGCACTCCCGCTGGCGGATTACGACAGCGGCTTGCGTACGGAGTGGACGATGCTTAGGTTGCGTCTACTCTGTTTGCTTGTCACTGGCTTCGCGACGTAGTACATGGAGCTCTCGGTCCTCACGCTGCGCGTTGTCCTGCTCTTCTTCCCCGGCGTACTGTGCGCGCTTGTGGTGCACTCGCTCACGATTCAGCGTGAGCGGACGACGCCGCAGTTTCTGACCAGCGCTTTCGTGTACGGCGTGTCCACGTACCTTCTGCTCGCGGCGCTGAGGGCAGGGTCCGCCGGGGTGGCGGACGTGTTCGGCTGGCCAGCGCCGCCGCGGGTTACGTTCTTCGCCGCGCTGACGGACGAACGCGCGCGCATCGCGTGGGGCGAGATCGGTCTATCGGCGGTCGTCGCGCTCGTGCTCGCGCTGCTTCTTGCAGCGGCCGGGAATCACAACCTGCTTCACCGTCTGGCGGAGCGCTGCGGTATCTCCCGCCGCTTCGGGGAGCCAGACGTATGGTCGCACTTCCTCAATTCGCCAGAGATTCGGTGGATCGCGTTTCGGCCGACGTTGTGTATGAGGGATGGGTTGAGGCATTCTCGGACACGGGGGAAAGCCCGGAAATCGTGCTGCGTGACGTGAACGTATATCGGAATTCATCCGGTACTAAACTCTACGACCGATCGCGCGTATACTTGACGCCGGACAAACAGTCGCTCGTCATCGAAGAAGCGTGAGAAAGGAGCCGCAAATGCGAAATCCTGTTCCGCCACTCAAGCCAGGGAAGTACAACAAGGGCGGGCGAAATCCGGAGCCGAGCACGCCCCGACCCGCAAACCCGCCTCCGCCGATGGGATTGCCGGGATGGGTCACCTCGCCGGCCGAGTCACCACCGTCGCCATGGCTACCGGAGTGTCCGAAGCCCTGAACCCGGTCTGAGGCTCTTCGCGACGAGAGGAATGCCGCCTGGTTTGGACCGGGCGGCATTCTCGTGTCCCGGACGCGTGCGCCCCTTCTCCTCGTCTCAGGACGGCGCCCGGTATTGCGGGTCGTTGTACATCTTGAACTGTCGATACACCTTCGGCACCACGCGCCCGCTGGCGACGTCGGCCAGCAGCGTCGTGAGCTCCTCGGCCAGATCGTCCCGCTGCGCGCGGAGGACGGAGAGGCGGTCCAGGCAGCGCGCGCGAAACTCGGCGTCGGCGTCGGCGCGGTCGGCCTGCTCCTGCATGTGGTAGATCTTCAGCTCCACGATGCTCAGCTTGTCGGCCAGCGACCCGACGGTCTCAGCCACCGGCCCCTCCGCCGCGCGCGTCGCGCACCGCCTGCATCACCGCCTCGTCGATGCGCTCGATGAGGTCGTTGCGCCGCTGGTTCAGCCTGTCTACCGCGCGCTTGGCGGCGGCCACCTGGTGGTCGTCGTCGGAGCGCGCCCTGTCCTCCTCGTGCCACAACTCCACGTTGGTCTGGGCCAGGCGCGCGATCAGGGTACCGATGGTGTCGTTCATCCCGCGGTCTCGTCAGGTCGGTTGAAGCGGGCGCGAATGTACGCGCGGCGCCCCCCCCGCGCCATCCCGCCGCGTTTGCCGCGCGCGGCCCGCGGCGGCTATGTTCGGCGCCCGTTCCGCCCGCCCGCGGGCACGCGCGCCACGGCCGCACCGCCACGCCATTGCCGTCAGGTCCACCGCCGTCCGTCCCCCTGCCGCCGTCCGCGCGCATCCTGATCGTGATGATGAGCGCCGTGGGCGACGCCGTCCACGTGCTGCCGGTCGTCACCGCGCTCAAGCGGCACGATCCATCCATCCACCTTGCCTGGGTGCTGCAGGGCGGGCCGGCGTCGCTGGTGCGCGGCCACCCGGACGTGGACGAGATCGTCCTTTTCGACCGCAAGGGCGGCTGGCGCGCCTTCGCGGAGCTCCGCAAGACGCTCGGCGGACGGCGCTTCGACCTGGTGCTGGACCTCCAGGTGTACTTCAAGGCCAGCATCGTCACGGCGATGGCGGATGCGCCCGTCAAGCTGGGATTCGACCGGGCGCGTGCGCGGGACTGGAACTGGCTGGTCACCAACCGAAAGATCCCGCCCGGCGAGCCGCGGCACGTGCAGGAACAGTACTTCGAGTTCCTGGACGCCCTCGGCGTGCCGCACGAGCCGGTGGAGTGGAAGCTGGGACCGTGGCCGCACGAGGTGCACCGGCAGCGCGCGGTCTTCGCCGAGCTGCAGCGCCCGGCGGCGTGCCTGGTGATCGGCAGCACGCACCCGGAGAAGGAGTGGCTGCCCGAGCGGTGGGCGGCGGTGGCCGACGCGCTGCGGGAGCGGTACGGCCTGCATCCGGTGATCGTCGGCGGGCGTTCCGAGCGGGAGGTGGAGACGCAGCGCGAGATCCTGCGCCTGGCGCGCAATCCGATCGCCTCAACGCTCGGAATGCCCTTCCGCGAGCTGGTGGGGCTGCTGGCGGGCTCGGCGCTCACGATTTCGCTGGACACGGGGCCCATGCACATCTCCGTCGCGCTCGGCACGCCGACCATCGCGCTGATGGGCTACGTCAACCCGAAGCGCACCGGACCGTACCGCCGCTTCCACGACCTGCTGATCGACGCGTACGGCGACCCGGGCGAGGACTATCCCGTCTCCATCCAGAAGCGCCCCGGCCGCACCCGCCGCATCACCGTGGAGCAGGTGATGGAGAAGGTCGCCGTCTGGGACCGCGCGTACCGCCGATGAACGTGCCGCTGGACCGCGTGGCGGTGGTGATGATGAGCACCGTGGGGAACGCGGTGCACACGCTCCCCGTCATCACCTCCCTCAAGGCGCACCGGCCGGACGCGCGGATCACCTGGATCATGCAGCCAGGATCTGCGGCGCTGGTGCAGGGGCATGCCGCGGTGGACGACGTCGTCGTCGTGGACCGCAAGCGCGGGATGGCGGGGTTCGCGGCGCTGCGCCGGGCGATGGCCGAGCGCCGCTTCGATGTCGCGCTGAACCTGCAGGCGTACCTCAAGGCCGGCGTGGCGGCCGCCCTCACGCGCGCGCCGGTGCGCGTGGGCTACGACCGCGCGCGTGCCCGCGACCTGACCTGGCTGTTCAGCACGCACCGGCTGCCGGCGCGCCCGCGCGGGCACGTGCAGGACGAGTTCCTGGAGTTCCTCCATTTCCTCGGTGTCCCCGTCCGGCTGGAATGGGGGCTGGAGCCCACGGACGAGGAGCGCACCCGCTACGCGCAGCTCCTGCCCGAGGCGCCCGGCCCGACGCTCGCCATGGTCGTGGGGACGACGAAGGCGGAGAAGGAGTGGCCGGCCGAACGCTACGCCGCGCTGGCGGACCGCGTCGCGGTGGAGCTGGGGGGGCGGACGGTGCTGGTCGGCGGGCGCTCGCCGCGCGAAGAGGCCGCGGCGGCCGCGATCACCTCCGCCGCCTCGCATCCGCCGCTGGACCTGCGCGAGTGGGACCTGCGGCGGCTGGCGTACCTGCTCGCCCGCGCGGACGTGCTGGTGAGCCCCGACACCGGGCCGCTGCACGTGGGCGTCGCCCTCGGCACGCCCACGGTGGCGC
This sequence comes from Gemmatimonadota bacterium, assembly GCA_019348475.1. Taxonomy (GTDB): domain Bacteria; phylum Gemmatimonadota; class Gemmatimonadetes; order Longimicrobiales; family Longimicrobiaceae; genus Longimicrobium. The sequence continues at coordinate 8,276 of JAHWJJ010000147.1, forward strand.
TGATGGGGCACACGAATCCGAAGCGCTACGGCCCCTACCGGCGCTTCGGCGACCTGCTGGTGGATGCGTTCGGCGAGCCGGGCGAGGATTACCCGATCGACGCGCCGAACCGGCCGGGGCGAATGGGCCGCATCACCGTGGACCAGGTGATGGAGAAGGTGGATCTCGCGCTGCGGCGCTACCGCAGCTCCAGCCCCGACGGCCAGCCCTCGCCGTAGCCCTCCCGGAGCGCGGACCACCCCTCCGCGCCCACCTCCGCCTTCAGCTTGCGCGCGGAGCGGGCCAGGCGGCGCAGGTCCGTGGCCCGGCGCGCGCGGGGGACGGCGCCGTCGTGCACGCGCGCCTTGTCGAAGTCCAGCAGGCACACCTCTACGCCGCCGTTCGCATCCGACACCAGCAGGTTGCGCAGGTGCACGTCCGGATGCGCCACGCCCGCCTGGTGCATGGCCGCCAGCTGCCGCCCCGCGTCGCGCAGCATCTCCAGCCTGGCGTCCGCTGCCGCGCCGTGCAGCCACGCCGCCGCGTCGCGCGCGCCGGGGATCAGGATCGTCGCCAGCCTGGCCGTGTAGCCCACGGTCCGCGGCCGCTCCACCGCGGCCAGGATGCGCGCGGTGCGGACGCCGCCGGTGCGGGCGCGCTCAGTGGCGCGCAACTCGTCGAAGGCGCGGTTGCCGCCGAAGTAGCGCGTCTGGTTGATGCGCTGCACCAGCCCGCCCCGGCGGTAGTGCCGCACCACCGCTTTTTCGCCCGTCGGCAGCACCACCACGGGGTGCGCCTCCCGGCCGCCGCCCAGCGTTTCGACGGCGGGGAGCGTGCGGTACTCCACCAGCAGGCGCGCGGCGTCTTCGTAGCCGCGGCGCACCAGCATCCGAGCCCCCTCGTGCTCCAGCGGAACGAAGTCCGCCAGCGCGTGCTCCCCAACGTAGGTCTTCCAATCCATGGGGTGCTAAGCTGCGGCTCGCGGGGCGGGGTGTCAAATGGTGGGGTGAAGGGGTGAACGGGTGAACGGGTGAACGGGTGAACGGGTGAAGGGGTGAAGGGGTGAACGGGTGGCCCTGGATCCCGGACGGAAGCGGCGCCTCCCCCGGCAGCTTCGGGGGACGTGGGCCCCGCGGCGATCCTCGTTCTCGCGTCACCCTTCCCCCACGCAGTTTATGGGGGACGGGCCGGGGATGGGGGGCGCCCGCCCACGCACCACGCTCTCCACCGAGGCGCGAA
>JAHWJJ010000148.1 GCA_019348475.1 Gemmatimonadota bacterium
TGGTGCGGGCGGCGCCGGTGGCCCCGTCGATCAGCCGCTCGAAGTTGGCCTTCATCAGCCGGGCCATCGCCCCCTCCGGCACGTCGCCGGCAAAGGTGACGCTCTGCTCCGCCTCGTCCACGGCCAGGATGGTGCGCACCACCCCGGCCTCGCCCGGCGCCGTGCGCAGGCTCAGGGGAAAGAGCAGGCCGCTGGCGGGGAGCTCCGCCGCGTGCTCGCCCAAGTAGCGCTTGTACAGCTGCAGGGCGCTGCAGCCGTCCAGCTCGTACAGCACGTTGCCACGCGAGCGGGTGATGACCCGCTCCGGGCCGAACGGGTCCCACCCCCCCAGCGACCCGTACCCCACGCGCAGCCGCGACCCGTAGAAGCCCACGGCCGCCACCATCCCCTCCTCCGCTTCGCCGTCCACGCCCACCAGCGTGCGTTCGAAGCGCGACCCGTCGGCGGACAGCCCGCCGGTGGCGGCAATGCCCGGGGGCAGCCGCTCCGAGAGCCCCTGCACCAGGTCGGTGCCGTTCACCCGCAGGCCGTCGGAGAGCACCAGCACGTGCACCAGCCCCTCCGGGTCCAGCGACCCGGCGAGTGCGCGGCCGGCGTCCCGGCTGCACGAGTGCGCGTGCAGCGAAACGCGCCCCACCCGCACCTCCGTCTGCGCGAAGGCCACGGCGGTGGTGACCACGGTGTCGTCCAGCACGCGCGTGCCGGCGATCTCTCCCGCGGTGGAGCAGCCCACCACCCGCGCCCGCGGGTAGCGGGCGCGCACCCGCTCCCAGCAGCGCACGTCCGCCACCCGCTCGCGCGAGCCGAAGAGCAGCACCAGCCCGGCGTCGCCGGGGCCGCCACCATCCGGGGGCTCCCGTGTGCCGTCCGGCGTCCAGGTGATCTGTTCGATTTGCATGGTGCGGCAGAACAGCGGAAGGGGCCGGGCGCGTCAGACACCGCAGGCTACAACAGAGGGGCGCGATGGTCCCGCGCGCAAGGCCGCGGAAGCCGCCACGTGCCGCGCAACCAGAGTGCCGGTGGCCGGCCGTCACGCCCGTCCTCCAGGACCGGGCGTGCGGGTGCACAAAGCGTGCGTGTCGGGACGGGCGACGACCAGCGTGCGATGCGGCTGGACCCGGCGCTGGCGTCGATCCGCGTCGTGGTGTTGACCGCGCCAATGGCGTCACCGAGACCGAACGCCAGCTGCTGGCCCAGGCGATCCGCGCACATACGTCCGACCGATTCTCAGGACCGAGCCATGCCGACCCGGGCCGAACGACACGTCGCAGACGCTCCATCGTACTGCGATTCGCCTCCAGTTGTACCGGGTGCTCCGGTGCGAGGTACTCGGACCCACAACGTCGGGCGTGATGATTGCAAAGGCCTCCCGCCCGTGCTTCTCGTCTGAGAGGCGTCGACGTCAGCAGGCGCGCCATATGGGTACCACCGCGCGCGCCGGGGATAATCAGGAGTCGAGGGAGAAGGATGAGCGAGCAGACGAGCGGACCCGGGGACATACCTACCAGCGAACGGATGGCGACAATCGCCGCCGCGGCCGCCGACGCCATGGGGCACAAGGCAAAGGGCGAGCATGAGACGCAGCACGGCGCCATGCTCGCGGTGCCACTCGCCGAGGCCGAGCGGATCATCGCCGGCTGGCCGGAGGCGCCACAGAAGGGGGCGCGGCAGATGCTCGAGCAGTACGGGCCGCCGAACGAGGCGACGCCGACCAAACTCTTCTGGTACCACCGCGGCCCGTGGAAGCGCATCCTTGTCACCCGCGACGTGCTGACACACAACTTCCCGGCGCCGCACAGCGATTACCTGACGCAGTGGATCGACTACAAGGTGCCGGTCGAGCTGGTCGATGCGATCACCCGCTACGACGGTAGCTGCCTCATCGACCGTACCGCGGGGGAGGCGGCGGCGCGCTGCGACTCGGAAGCGGCGAACATGATCACGCTCAACCTCATGCACGACATCGTCACGGGAGCGAAGACCGTCGAGCAGGCGCGAGCTGTGTATGCGGAGAACATGGCGGCGTACATGATGGGCCGCTCCGCGCCCCTCGCGGAGCGGCTCCTGTTCGAGGTGCCGCAAGGCGGGACCGAGGATCCGGACGAGAGCAACATGGGCGGCGCCACCGTACGGCAGGCCGCAGGCAAGGTGAAGGACGTGATCACGGGTCGGGACGGCGAGCCGCCGCGGTGAGCGCAGGCCGCGTGCAGCCCGGGCCCACCGAAGGCGGCACTGATACGCAGAGGGACGCCATGGACCGCGGCGCGACCGACGGTGCGACGTACCGGCTCAGGGGCGAGACCGGAACCACCTTCCCCCCGGAGCGCACGGCGCTTCTGGTGATCGACCCGGTGAACGACTTCCTCTCCGAGGGTGGAGCCGCCTGGGATCTCACCCGCCACACCGTGCGGCTCCACGATGTGGTCGGCAACCTCAAGCGCGCCATCGAGGGAGCACGTTCGCGAGGAGTCCCGGTCCTCTTCGGTCCCATGGCATATACCGAAGAGGATTACGTGGAGCACGAGCTCCACCGCCGCAACGGCATTCATCGGATCCAGTTCGAGAGAAAGATGTTTCTCGCCGGGAGCTGGGGGGCGGACTTCCATCCGGACCTTCAGCCGCAACCGCGGGACGTCGTGCTCCTGCCGCACAAGGGAACCGACGTCTTTCGCACGGATCTCCCCGAGCACCTGGAGCGCCTGGGTACCACGCACCTCGTGATCGCCGGGATGACGGCGAACCTCTGCTGCGAGAGCACAGGTCGCCGCGCGGCCGAGGAGGGTTACGACGTGACCTTCCTCGCCGACGCCATCGGCTCCGAGAACCTCCCGTCGTACGAAGCGGCCGTGCGCGTCAACTTTCCGCTGATCGGCAACGCGGTGCTCACGGTGAATGACTTCCTCGCGGCCATCGGTCCTTCCGTCGAGGGGCTCGCGCAAGCTGACGTGGGCGATACGGTGCGCGGTTCGGACAACCTGAAGATCGGCAAGGTGAAGGAGGTGGTCGCGGCGACGACGACACACGAAGCGTACATGCTCGTGCCACGCGGGATGATCTTACGGACGGATACCTACATCCCGCTGGACGCGGTGACGAAGCGGGCCGGGAACGTCGTGTTCATCAACGTGCCTCGCCTCGTGGTGGGCAAAATGCCGTGGGATCGACCTCAGCCCCGGGCCGGTCGGCAGCAGATGCTGGGCCCTCCGGCACAGGACGTGGCAAAGCTCTACCGAACCCACATGCCGACCGCACACGGCGATTCAGCGAACGAACACGACCCGAATGCCGGCACGGCTGATTCGTGACGGCGCAAGACGACAGTGGCTCGTATACCCGATCCAGCGGTCCGAGCGCGTTCGGTAGATCACCCGCCCCGGTGCGGCTCGTCGCCGTCGGTCGTCGTGCCACCCCGACCTCCGCGCGCCCGTGCCGCCGTCCCCGGGCCCTTCGTCGCCTCCTCCTCCGGATTCCTCGCCGCGGCCCCTGGCGACCTCGGCCCGGCGCACGGCCGCGTTCTCCGCCCACGCGCGCGAGAGAGAGATCACGTCCCGAACCATCACGCGCCGGAACGCTCCACGACCACCCTCGGGGTATTCGTCGCGTCGTAGCGGACGGTGACCATGCAGCCCGGCTGGTACCTGGGAATGGACGCCGCGACGACAGGCTGCCCGAACGACTGGGCCGTGAACGGGGGGGACCCGGGCGGATGCACCTCGACCGCAACGTTCACCACGGGATTGGGCCCGTTCACTTCGATTCCGGTCGGCGTGTACTCCAGTACCTTTGCCGGGGCCGGAGTCCCGATCCGCAGGATCTCCAGGTTCGTCGCCTGGTGCTGCATCAGCAGGCGCTCGCCATCACGATCCCCCACCAGGGTGATGGCCATGGGCCCGTCGGGCGTCGCAGCGGTCCCGACCAGGCTCACCACCGCGACCCGCCCCGGCGCGGCCGGATCATACCGCACGTACACCCGCGCTCCCGCCTGCGCCATCGGCAGGTGCACCAGGGGGATGATCACGGTCGCCTCCGCCCGGAACGGCTCGCCGCCGGGAGGGTGGACCTCCACCAGCATTCCGACCTGGGGGTCGTCGTTGATGGTAACCCCCGTGCCCCAGGTGCGGATGAGCGTGCCCATCGCATCATGGCCGGTCCGCAGCAGGTGCCGTCTGACGCGCCACCCCCGCGCGCTCTGGATCAGGAAGGGGCCCAGAGTCACGCCCATGAAGGTCAGGATCACCGCCGGGACCGCCCAGGCTGTGAGATTCGGGATCATCGGCCGTCTCCGGGGTGGTCGGCGCGCATGCGCGGCGGGTGGAGGTGCCCTCGTGGCGTGGAGCACCGGGGGGGAGCCTGCCGCATCCGGTCGGGTGCGCGGACGCGGGGCTGTACTGGATGGTATGGCAGCGCCCGGGCAACCGCAACGAACTCGGCGCGGGCTCCCGCGGCACCAGGCATCAATTCAGGGTCGTCGTCCGCCACGACCGCGGGGAATACGGCACGCCCCGGCGCCTTCCCGCGCCGGGGCCGTCTTTCGCCACGCGCGGCCTTCCGGGCGCGCGCCCTCCGTCGGAACGCCGGGCCTACCCCGTCCGGCGGATCGCCTCGACGTGCTCGTCCTTCGTCATCCGCGGGCTGCGGGGTGTCCAGTTCCCGACGCGCGCTCGTAGAACTGGGCCTTGCCGCTCTCGCGAACTCGCGTAGGTGAGGCGCCGCTTCCCGGCCGGCCCCGCGCGGCCCACTCACGATTCCCGGCCCGGGGAGGACAGGTGGCGCCAGGAACGATCACGTCCGGAATCCATGTTCGTCACCGAGCTTCAGACATTCCGTCCAGGGCAGCACGCCTTCCGAACTGGCCGGGTGGGTCACGCACGCTGCCGCGGTGCACACCCCCAGGCGGAGACACGCCTCCGTCTCCCACCCCTCGTGGAGTCCGAAGAGCACGCCGGCGGCAAAGGCGTCCCCTGCCCCAACCGCCCCGACGACCTTTTCCGCGGGTAGCCTGACGCTGGGCTGGGAGCATTCGCGACCCGAGGACGTACGCACGAGCGCGCCCTCCGGGTAATGGATGCAGACCAGGTCGTTGACCCCACGCCCGATCAGCACTTCCGCGGCGCGGGAGACCGCCTCCGGGACGATGGTGCCCGCGCGCCGGGTACGGATGCCGGTCAGCCGTTCGGCTTCGATCTCGTTGAGGAAAAGGTAGTCGATGGCGGGGAGCGAGGGCTCGACGACACGCGGCACGCGGTCCGTGGCTTCACTCACCAGATCGGCGGAAGTCTTGAACCCCAGCGACCGAGCTTCGTGAAAGAGGGTGGCCGCCCCCGTCCTGCCATCCGCACTGACCTCGTCCAGCCGCTGGAGAAGGAGCAGATATCCGAGATGGAAGATCCGGGCGCGGGAGGTGCCGAGCGGAAAGTCGCCGCGGTCCAGCAGGCGGTTGGCTCCGGGATGGTGGAAGAAGGTCCTCCTTCCCGTCGACTGCACCGTCATCACCTCGGTATACGAGGTGGGATCGTCGGCGGTGCGCCGAAGGTGGCCGGTGTCGATTCCGTGCGTCCGGCAATCCTCGAAGACGAAGTCTCCGGCCGCGTCGTCCCCCACCAGGCCCACGCCGGCGAGCGGGAACGGGGCCCGCAGCCTCGCGAGGTCCTTGAGCAGGTTGTACGGAGACCCCCCGTTGCTCCTGGATTCTGCCAGGATGCAGGCCAGGCCGTCCTCCTCTGGATAGCGGTCGATGATCTTTATGCGATCGACGATCCAGTTGCCCCCAGCCAGCACGCCGCTCCTGTCCCCGCTCGTCACCGGCCGGCCAGGGTCACCACGCCACCGGTCCTGTGCGACTCGAGGGCCGCCGCGAAGAGCGCCTGGCTGGCCACGGCCTCGTCGGGGGTGACGCAACCGAAGCGGCCGCCGAGAAACCCTTCCCGTTCGGCGACGAAGGCGGCCAGCATCTGCATGATGGCGTCCGGAAAGCCGGGTTCGAAAATGCCGCCGCTGATCGTCCTGAACGGGGTCTGGAACCCGAGGTCCGTCTTCTGCCACCACTGCTCGCCGTCGCGGCGGAAGGTCCACAGCGTCTTCGGCTCCTTGGTGCTGTAGCGAACGGCGCCCTCCATCCCCGCCACCTCGATGTACCAGGTGTTGGTCTCGCCCGGGGCGATGCGTTTGGTTTCCAGCGTCATCGGCACCGGTTGATCGCCAGGTCGGACCGCCGTGTGCAGGATGGCGTTGTCCCAGGTGTCGCACGCCGCCACCCCGCCGTTTCCGTCGGGCCGCTCCCGGACGATGTTGACCAGCTGGGCGAAGACCGACTCCGGCTTCCAGCCGAGCCGGAACGGCACGTGGGTCACGTGGATCCCCAGATCCGCCATTACCCCGGTTTCTCCGCAGCTCTTCACCTGCCGCTTCCAGTTGATCGGCTTTCGCGGATCGATGTCGCTGGAGTGGAGGAACCCGGCCCGGATCCCCAGCAGATCACCCAGCTTCCCTGAGCGCACCGCCTCGACCACCCGCTGCGGACCCGGGAGAAACGGGAACTCCGAGCTGCAGCGCACGAACCGCCCCAGCCGCGCGGCCTCGTCCCGGATGGCTTCGGCCGCGCGGAGATCGATTCCGAACGGCTTCTCGGCGAGTAGATCCTTCCCCGCCCGCAGGACGTCGAGGTAGATCCGCTCGTGCAGGTCGTGCGGCACGGCCACGTACACGACGTCGACCTCCGCATTCGCCAGCAGCTCCGTGTGGTCGCGGGTGCGTTGCCGAACCGTCGGAACCTTCCGGAACCAGTCGAGCAGTTCCTCCTTCAGATCACAGACGGCGACCAGTTCCACCTGGACGGGATACTCGTCCAGGGCGAACCAGCGGCCGAGCGCACTGGCTACTTCCCGCCCCATCAGCCCCCCGCCGATGATGCCCAGCTTGATCGTTTTCATCCCAGGCCTCGTACGGGTTCAATCCTGGTCCAGAGGGCGGGGCACGGCAGAGGACGGTCTGGAATCAGCAGCGAGAGCGGCAGTTCACTGGATCCCGGGTACCTTCGTCGCGTCGTCGCTTCCGCGAGCGTGCGAAGCCTGCTCGTCGAGCGATTCACGATACCAGCCTGCCGGCCTCTTCCGCACTCGCGCCGTCGTGTACGATGGACATGAGCGCGCGGGTCATCCCGGCGGGGTTCGGGTGCTGGATGATGTTGCGCCCGTAGACGATCCCCGCCGCGCCCTGCTTGATGAGCTCCTCCGTCCGCTGCAGGATCTCGTCGTCGCTGGCCCTGCTGCCGCCGCGCACCAGCACGGGAATTCCGCCGGCGACCTGGACGACCCTGTGGTACAGCGAAGGGTCGCTCGTCGGGTCCGCCTTGATGATGTCCGCCCCCAGCTCCACCGCCTGGCGCACCAGCGGGATGATCTTGTGCTCGTCCCCGTCCACCATGTACCCGCCGGCCTTTTCGTTGGGCTGAAACACCAGCGGCTCGATCATGAGCGGCATGCCGTAGCGCTCGCACTCCGGCTTGATGCGCAGGATGTTCTGGATGCACTGGTCGGTGACTTCCGGCTGGCCGGGGATGCGGAACAGGTTCACGACCACGCAGGTGGCATCCAGCCGAAGGGCCTGCTCCACCGGCGCCTCGATCATCCGGCTGAACAGCGCGCGGGGCAGGTCCGTGCCGTAGACGTTGGCCACGTCGGTCCGCAGCACGAGAGACGGCTTCTCCTTCCCGGCCAGCGATTGCAGGTGGCGCGCCTGGCCGATCGTGAGCTGGATGGCATCGGGCGCGGCGTCCACCACCACGCGGATCGCCCGGCCGACGTCTTCGATCCCCGGCAGGAACGATGGCTCGTTGAAGAATCCGTGGTCGATGGCCACGTCGAAACAGCGGTTGGACTTCCCGTTGAACAGGCGGTTCAGCCGCGCGCTCGCACTCATGCACTCTTCCTTTCGTGGTGTTCGGACGCCTCCACGTGGATCTCGAGGCTGAACCGCCGGGTTTCGCCCGGCTGCAGGTCGATGATCCGCCCCGCCCGCCGCTCGGCCGGGTACCCGTGCAGGCGGCAGGTGGCCGGCTCCAGCCCCAGGACGTACGTCCCCTCACCGGTCATCGTCCACTGGACGAACTCCGGCAGCTCCTCCGGCCGGAACCGCACCCGCAGCACCAGCCCTCCCGCGAGCCGGGGGTTCTCCAGCCGGGCCTCCGCCCAGCCGTCCGCGCCCGCCCGGGGGCGGTGATAACCGCTCCGTTGCCGAAACCCGCGTGTCGGAGCGGCGAAGCGGTCCCACGTCTCGCTCCCTTCCGGCGCCCCCGGCTCGTGCGGCTCCGGCGGCTCGCCGGGCGCCCCCGGGCCCACCAGGCGCGACGCCTCGGAGAGGAGGGGCCAGCCGAGGTTGATGTGGTAGAGCATCACGAGCGGGGCGGGCGACCAGCCCTGGTTCTCCACCGCGTCCTCGATGCGCAGAATGGACTCGCCGACGCGTGCCGTGATGCGCCGAGACAGGACCAGGTCGTTTCCGAACACGCGCGTCTCCCGCACCTGTCCCCGCACCTCGAGCACGCACCCGCCGTCCTCCCACCTGGCCGGGCGGGCGACGTGCGACGCCGGCAGGTTGGAGACCCGCCCGTGCATCCCCAGCGGCTCCCCCTCCCGCTCGCTGGGCCCGCCCGCGTGCTGCAGGCCGCAGGTGACCACCAGCCCGCCGTGGAAGGAGCGGAGCCACCCGGTCCCCTCCGGCTCGTAATACCAGGGGCCGGTCACCCCCGTCGGCGACGACCACGCCAGCGCCATCCCCCGGAACTCGGCGTCCCCGATGTCCAGCCCACGGTCCGTCAGAACGGTGAAGGCGAAGCCGGTGCCGGTGCGCACCCGAAGCGCCCGTACCCCCCGCTCGGGTCCATCGTCGTACGTGAACGACTCGATCCCCGCGACCTGCTCCAGGCGGCCGACGCGGCGGCGCAGTTCCCCGGGCCCGAGCGCCTGTCCGTACAGGTTGATGCCGCTCAATGCATCTCCGTCTCGCAGGTGCCGATGCCGCCGCGGTAGTAGTTGAACTGCACGTTGGGATGGTCGGCCAGCAGCGACATGGGCACCGAGGAATCCGGGATGCGTTTGGAGATCATCATCGCGGTGAGCCGGATCCCGAGCGGGTTGTCGTGGTGGCCCGGGTGCCAGATGGACACCTTCTCGGCCTTCCAGGTCTCCCGCGGGCCCACGGTCACGGCCTGCGTGGGGATGAGCGGGATGTTGCCGCCCCCCGAGGTCCGCGCGTTCTGGATGAGCGTCAGGGGGTGCAGGTCCACCACGCGGGTGCCGAGCCGGCGGTACTCCTCGGGCGTGGGCGGCGCGTCGCTGTACCTGCCCTCGCGCTTCGGGGGATCGTTGAACGCCCAGTGCTTCACTTCGCCCTGCCCCCCCTGCATGACGGCGCAGCGGACGGAATCCCA
>JAHWJJ010000494.1 GCA_019348475.1 Gemmatimonadota bacterium
GAACGGGTGAACGGGTGAAGGGGTGAAGGGGTGAAGGGGTGAAGGGGTGAAGGGGACGGTTCTCCACGCGGTGCGCTCCGCCGCGGGGGTTAAAGCCCGGGGCTGGAACGGCCAAAAGCCCCGTCTCGGCTCGCTCACGCAGGCCCTTCCGCAGAAAGCCATTCCCCAGGTTCGGCCGGCAAGGTCCTTCGGTCGGCGCCAGCCTTCCTGCACCGGCAACGACTCGCGCGGCGGCTCCCTTCTATGAGCCACGCTGTCAAGCCTCGCCTGGTGTAGGGACGATGCTCACCTGGAAGGAGATTGCCTATGAATCTCCCCCGCCTCACATCTTTTGCCCGCACCGCCACCGCGAGCCGCTTCCCCTCGAGGGCCCGGACACCCGCGGTATTCGCCTCTGGGCGAGTTCTGGAAGCGCGGGCGAGGAACCCCATCTCAGGATCGGCCCGCGAACCGGGCGGCGGTTGCGGTGTATCCGCACGGTCTTGCACCCGACCGGACAAAACCGCAGTGCCTGCCATGAAGCGAGCGTACATAGAAACCTACGGCTGCCAGATGAACATCAGCGACAGCGAGCTGATCGCCGGCATTCTGGCGGAGCAGGGGTTCGTCGCCACCGATAAGCCCGACGACGCCGACGTGATCCTGGTGAACACGTGCGCCATTCGCGACCACGCGGAGCAGCGCGTGATCGGGCGCGTGGGGCAGCTTCAGCAGTATCGCCGGGAGGGCGCCCTGATCGGCGTCACCGGGTGCATGGCGCAGCGCATGGGCGAGAGCCTGCTGGGCCGGGCGGGCGGCGTGGACCTGGTGATGGGGCCCGACGCCTATCGCCAGCTCCCGGACAAGCTGGAGGAAGTCGCCGCGAAGCGCACGCCGGCCCGCTCGCTGCCCCTGGCCTTCGGGAGCCATGCGCCGCAGCAGCCGCGCGGGCTCACCGTGCTGGGCTTCGATCCGCACGAGAACTACGAGGGGGTGGCCGCGAAGCGCATCTCCACCGTGAGCGCGTGGGTGCCCATTCAGCGCGGGTGCAACTACCGCTGCACCTACTGCATCGTGCCTTACGTCCGCGGCGACGAAAAGAACCGAGATCCGCTCGCGATCCTGGACGAGGTCCGCGCGCTGGCGCAGGACGGCGTGCCGGAGGTGACGCTGCTGGGGCAGACGGTCAACTCGTACGAGCACGGCGGCTGGGACTTCCCCCGCCTGCTGCGCGAGGTGGCGCGCGTGGACGGCATTCGCCGGGTCCGCTTCATCTCTCCCCATCCCAACGACTTCACCCGCGAGCTGGTGGAGGTGATGGCGACGGAGCCAGCGGTCTGCAAGCAGCTGCACCTGCCCGTGCAGAGCGGCCACAACCGCACGCTCAAGCGGATGCTGCGCCGCTACACGGTAGAGGAGTACCTGGAGAAGATCGCGTGGGTGCGCGAGGCCATGCCGCACGTCGCGCTCTCCACCGACGTCATCGTCGCCTTTCCCGGCGAGACGGACGAGGAGTACGAGGGGACGCTGGAGCTGATGCGCAGCGTGCGCTACGACGACGCGTTCCTCTACAAATACAGCGAGCGCGACGGCACCCCCGCCACGCGCCTGCCGCGCGACCAGTTCGTGCCGGATGAGGTGGGCCAGGCGCGGCTGGAGCGGCTGATCGCCACGCACCGCGCCATCCAGGCGGAGATCTACGCCGCCGAGGTGGGACGTATCGAGGAGGTGCTGGTGGAGAAGGAGGGCCGACGGGGCGGACTGCAGGGGCGCACCGAGAGCAACAAGGTCGTGACGTTCGAGGGGCCGGTGGAGCTGATCGGCGGGTTTGCGGAGGTGCGGCTGAGCTCCACCAGCGGCGCGACGTTTTCCGGCGAGCTGGTGGGCGCCCTGGCCGCCGCGTGAGGGTTCCGCGCTGGCTTCCCGCCGCCGCCGTGACGTTGCTCGCGGCGGCGATCGCATGGTTCAACCGCGGCGAGAGGGTGGCGGTGGACGTGGGGTTCACCACGTTCTACCGCGCCCCGTTCACCATCGTGCTGTTCGTTGCCTTCCTCGCGGGGATGCTGTCGATGCTGGCGCTCAGCCTGCGCAACGACATGCGGGTGCGCGACGAGCTGCGCGCCCGGGGGCTGCTGGACGCGCCGCACGCGCCGGAGCCCTCGCCCGCGTGGGCGGAGCCCGAGGCGCCGGACGCCACCGCTGCGTTCGACGCGCGCGACGACACCCCCGCCTCCGCGGCGGAGGACCGGACCGCGATCCATCCCCGCTACGACCGCGACCCGGCCGCCTGACGGCCGGTTGCGCGGGCCGGTGCCGCCGGCGACGCTGGGCGGAGGACGATCCTCCGCCTTTTCGCGTTCCTTTCCCGGCCGACGCCGTGGCGGCATCTGCTGCCCCTTTCCGTGCTGACGCACCCCCCGGCCTGCGGGAACGCCTTAGTACAGCCGCCGCGCCCGGCCTGGCGCGGCGGCTTCGTATCATCTCTGGGCGATTTTTTCAGATTTACGGGCGCGCGTCGGCTCGCCCGCGCGGCGTGGTCTTTGCAGGCAGGAAATGGAAGTCGGCGTGCACTCCGCGCGCCGGCATCATCGACATGTTTGCGCGGGGGAGCTACCATGAAGAAGCTGGCGCTGCAGCTGGACAGCCTCGATGTGGAGACGTTTACTACGGCTGAGAAGCAACCGACGGCGATACGTACTGTCGAGGGGTACTACGGGACCACCCACACGGGTCACTTAAC
>JAHWJJ010000149.1 GCA_019348475.1 Gemmatimonadota bacterium
CCTCCGGCACGCCGGCGGCGTAGAGGGCGCGGGCCAGGTCCGCCCCCAGCGCCTCGCCGGCCAGGTTCAGCCGGCGCAGCGTGCCGGGAAGCGCCCCCAGCCGCAGCAGCTCCGCCGCCGCCGCGGGGACCATGGACGCCTGCACCGCGCCGGCCATGGCGCCCGGCTCCGCCAGCGAAAGCGCGTTGTCCACCAGCACCAGCGCGGCGCCGCACGACAGGGCGAAGTGGATCTCCGCCACGCTCACGTCGAACGACACGGAGGTGGAGCCCACGATCCGCTCGCCCGGCGCGACGGGAAAGCGCCCGTGCATCCAGCGCAGGAATGAGGCGACGCTCCCGTGCCGGATCATCACCCCCTTGGGGCGGCCGGTGGACCCGGAGGTGTAGATGACGTGCGCCAGGTTCTCAGGGCCGATCTCCACCCGCGGCGCGCCTTCGGGGCGCGAGGCGATCTCCGCCGCGTCCGCGTCCACCCGCACCACCCGCACCCCGGGGGGAACGCCGATGCGGTCCGCCAGCGCGGCCGTGGTCACCAGCGTGCGCGCGCCGGCATCGTTCAGCACCAGGTCGATGCGGCCGGAGGGATACGCCGGATCCAGCGGCACGTATGCGGCGCCCGCCTTGACCGCCGCCAGCAGCGCGACGATCAGCTCCGGCGTGCGCTCCAGGCAGACGCCGACGCGGTCCTCCGTGCCGATCCCCTGCGCCCGCAGGTGGTTCGCGAGGCGGTTGGCCCGCGCGTGCAGCTCCGCGAAGGTGACGGACTCCGCGCCGTGGACGACGGCGGCGGCGTCCGGGGTCCGCTCCGCCTGCGCGTGGAAGAGCGCCGCCGCGGTCTCCACCGGCGCCGCCCCCGGCGTCCGCGCCCACGAAAGCAGCGCCTCGCGCTCGGCCGGGGCGAGCATCGGCAGTTCCGCCACCGGCGCGTCCGGCTCGGCCAGCGCGCCGCGCAGCAGGGCGGCGAAGTGCTCCGCCATCCGCTCCATCGTCCCCGCGTCCCACAGCTCCGCCGCGTACTCCAGCGAGCAGTGCAGCCCCTGCGCGCGCGGCTGCACCGCCAGCGTCAGCTCGAACTTGACCGCGCCGCCGGCCACGGCGGCGGGGGTGGCGGTCAGCCCGGGGATGCGGACCACGCGCGGCTCGCCCATCATCACGAAGAGCGCCTGGAACAGGGGCGTGCGCCCGCCCTCGCGCGGGGCGTCCACCGCCTCCACGATGCGCTCCAGCGGCACCTCCTGGTGGGCGAAGGCGTCCAGCACGGCGGATCGAACCCGGCGCAGCAGCGCGCGAAAGCCGGGAGCGCCCGCCAGGCCCGCCCGCACGGGGAGGGTGTTGACGAAGAACCCCACCACGTTCTCGGTCTCCACCCGCGTGCGCCCGGCCACCGGCGCCCCCACCACCACCTCGTCCTGCCCGGTGTAGCGCGCCAGCAGGAGCTGAAAGGCGGCCAGCAGCACCATGAACGGGGTGGCGCCCTCGCGGCGCGCCAGCGCCCGCACCCCCTCGGCCACTTCGGCGGCGAGGACGAAGGGCGCCGTCCCGCGGGTGGTGGGCGCGGCCGTGCGCGGACGGTCGGTGGGCAGATCCAGCACGGTGGGGGCGCCGGCCAGCGTGTCCGTCCAGAACGCCAGCTGCCGGTCCAGTTCGCCGCCCTCCAGCCATTCGCGCTGCCACGCCGCGAAGTCCGCGTACTGCAGCGGCAGCGCCGGCAGCTCCGGCTCCTCGCCTGCCGCATACGCGGCGGCGGCGTGCGCCAGCTCGCGGAACACCACGTCCAGGCTCCACCCGTCGCAGACGGCGTGGTGCGCGCCCATCACCAGCAGGTGGTCGTCCGGGGCCAGCCGCAGCAGCCGGGCGCGGAACAGGGGCCCGCGCTCCAGGTGGAACGGGGTGCGCGCCTCGTCCGCCGCCCGCGCCATCGCCTCCCCCTCCGCGTCCGCCGAACCCGAGAGGTCGTCGACGGCAAGGACGAAGGGAGCGGCGGGGTCGATGACCTGCACCGGCTGGTCGCCGCGCACCTCGATGCGGGTGCGCAGCGCCTCGTGCCGTCCCACCACCAACCCCAGCGCGCGCTCCAGCGCCCGCGCCTCCAGCGCGCCGCGCAGCCGCAGGGTGTAGGGGACGTTGTACGAGGTGGACGCGGGGTCCAGCTGCTGGATGAACCACAGCCGCTGCTGCGCGAACGAGAGCGGCAGCGCGCGCCCGCGCTCCACCGCCTGCATCCGCGGCGTGGCGGCGAGCGGCTGCCCACGCGCCGCGTCGATCCGCGCCGCAAAAGCGGTCAAGGTGGCCGACTCGAAGAGCGCCCGCAGGGGCACCTCCACTCCGAAGGCGGCGCGGACGCGGGCCACCATGCGAATGCCCAGCAGCGAGTGCCCCCCGCGCTCGAAGAAGCCGTCCTCGGCGCCCACGCGCTCGGTCTTCAGCAGCTCGCCCCAGATCTCCGCCAGCACCTCCTCCGTGGGCGTGCGCGGCTCCACGTAGCCGTCCGCGTCGTCCCGCGCCTCGGGGACGGGAAGGGCGCGGCGGTCCACCTTCCCGTTACGGGTGAGGGGGATGGATTCCACCGCGACGAAGGCGGCGGGGACCATCGCCTCCGGCAGCCGCGCACGGAGCCAGGCGCGCAGCTCGGCCGGCGTGGCGTCGCCGGCGAAGTACGCCACCAGCCGCCGGTCGCCCGGCGCGTCCTCGCGGACGACGACGGCGGCCTCGCGGACCCGCGGGTGCGCGTGGACGGCCGACGCCACCTCCCCCGGCTCCACGCGAAAGCCGCGGATCTTCACCTGGTCGTCGGCGCGCCCCAGGAACTCCACGGTGCCGTCCGCCAGCCAGCGCACGCGGTCCCCGGTGCGGTAGAGGCGGTCGCGCTCGGCGAAGGGGCTGGGGACGAAGCGCTCCGCCGTCAGCCCCGGCCGGCGCAGGTAGCCGCGGGCCACCTGCGCGCCGCCCACGTACAGCTCGCCGGGAACGCCGACGGGGACGGGCCGCATGGACGGGTCCAGCACGTACACGCGCACGTTCGGCAGCGGCCGCCCCAGCGGAAGCGTGTCGCGCCCGGCGGATTCCTCCACCGGCAGCGTCAGCACCCCGACCGTCGTCTCCGTGGGCCCGTAGTGGTTCATCACCCGCAGCGCGGGGGCAAGGGCGCGGATCCCCTCCACCCACTCCGCCCGCGACGCCTCGCCGCCCAGCACCAGCAGGCGCTTCGGCAGGGCGGCGGCGGGATCGGCGCCCCCCATCAGCGCCGCCAGGTGGCTGGGGACGATCTTCAGGCAGTCGATGCCGTGCGACTGCACGTACGCCGCGAACCCGTCCGGGTCCACCGCGCGCTCGGCGCCGACCACGTGCAGCACGCCCCCGGAGCAGAGCGCGGGAAAGATGACGGTGTTCCCCAGGTCGGCCGCGAACGTCGACACGGTCGCGAAGCTGCGGCAGGGCACCTCTTCCAGGTGGGCCAGGATGCCGCGGACGTAGTTGCAGATGCTGCGGTGCTCCACGACCACGCCCTTGGGACGGCCGGTGGAGCCGGAGGTGTAGACGACGTACGCCGCCTGCTCCGGGGCCACGCCCGCGTCCACCGGCTCGGGGGATTCGTCCGCCAGCGCCGCGGCGTCCATCCACAGCGTCGCGGCGTGGTGCGGGGGGAGCGGCACGCCGGCGCGGGTGACGACGGCGCGCGCGCCGCTGTCCTCCAGCAGCCACGCCGCCCGCTCCGCCGGATCCTTTGGATCGACCGCCACGTACGCGGCGCCGGCCTTGAGCACCCCCAGCAGCGCGGCGACCGTTTCCGCGCCGCGCTCCAGGCAGACGGCCACGCGGTCCTCCGCGCCCACCCCCATCGCCCGCAGCCGCCGCGCGACCTGGTTGGCGCGCGCGTCCAGCCCGGCGTACGTCAGCGCGCCGTCCTCCCCGGCGACGGCGGGGGCGTGCGGCGTGGCGGCGGCCTGCGCCTCCACCATCCGGTGCAGCACCGCCGGTCCGGCGTACGCGCGCCCGGTGCGGTTCCACCCCTCAACCACCTGCGCGCGCTCCCCGTCCGCCAGCATCTCCAGCCCGGCGACGCGGCGGGAGGGATCGGCCGCGGCGCCCTCCAGCAGGGTGCGGAAGTGCTCCAGCATCCGCCGCACGGTCGCGGCGTCGAACAGGTCGGGGTTGTAGACCAGCGTGCAGCCGAGCCCCTCGGGCACCTCGATGCCGTAGAGCGCCAGGTCGTTCTTGCTGGCGCCGGTATGCAGGGGGATGGGTTCCGCGTGCAGGCCGCCCAGGTCGAACGCGCCCACCTCGAAGTTCTGCAGCGCGAACAGCGCCTGGAAGACGGGCGCGTGGCCCAGGGTGCGCTCCACCTTCAGCTCGTCCACCAGCTTCTCGAAGGGCAGGTCCTGGTGCTGCATGGCGCCCAGCGTCGCCTCGCGCACGCGGGCCAGCAGCTCGCGAAAGGTGGGGGCGCCGCCCAGCTCCGTGCGGACGGCCAGCGTGTTGACGAAGAAGCCGATCAGCGGCTCCACGTCCTCGCGGGTGCGCCCCGCCACGGGCGAGCCGACCACCACGTCGTCCTGCCCGGACCAGCGGGAGAGAAGGACGTCGAAGGCGGCCAGCAGCACCATGTACAGCGTGCAGCCTTCCGCGCCGGCCAGGGCCCGCAGCCGCTCCACCAGCTCCGCCGGCAGCACCGCCGCCTCGCGGGCGCCGCGGTGGCCGCGGCTCGCGGGGCGCGGGCGGTCGACGGGCAGCTCCAGCAGCGCGGGGGCGCCGGCCAGCCGCTCGCGCCAGTACGCCAGCTGCCCGTCCAGCGCGGCGCCGCCCAGGTGCCGCCGCTGCCACGCGGCGTAATCGGGATACTGGATCTTCAGCTCCGGCAGCGGAGACGGCGCGCCGCGCGAGAACGCCGCGTAGAGTGCGGAGACCTCGTGCAGCAGCACGCCCACGCTCCACCCGTCGCTGACGATGTGGTGCATGGAAAGGACGAGCACGTGCTCGTCGTCGGCCATGCGCACCAGGCGCGCGCGGAACAGCGGCCCCGCCGCCAGGGCGAAGGGGCGCCGCGCCTCTTCCAGCGCCAGCGCCTGCATGCGCGCCTCGCCGTCGTCCGCGCCGCACAGGTCCGTGGCCGGCACCGCCAGCTCCGCGTGCGGCGTCACCACCTGCACCGGCTCGCCGTCGCGCTCGGGAAACACGGTGCGCAGCGCCTCGTGTCGCCGCACCACCTCGTCCAGCGCGCGGCGCAGCGCCTCCACGTCCAGCGCGCCGCGCACCCGGTAGGCGCCCGCGAGCGTGAACGCGCCGCCGTCGGGATCCAGCGCGTGCAGAAACCACATCCGCTGCTGCTGCAGCGAAAGGGGAAAGGTGTCGCCGCGCTCGGCCCGGGCGCGCAGCGCCTGCTTCAGCAGGTCGCGCTTCTGCTCGGGGGTCATCGGAGCGGTGCTCATCAAAGATCCCCGTCCAGGGATAGGGTCGCCAGGAGCCGGTCCATCTCTTCTTCCGAAAGCTCGTCCACGCGGTCCACCAGCCGCTGCGCCGTCCCGCGGCCCAGGATGTCGATGCTCTCGGGCGCCGCCGCCGCCCCCGCCTGCACCACGGCCGCCATTCCGGCCACCGTGGGGCGCTCGAAGACGGCGCGCAGCGGCACGTCGACGCCGAACGCCTCGCGGATGCGCGCCACCACGCGCGTGGCCAGCAGCGAGTGCCCGCCGATGGCGAAGAAGTCGTCGTGCACGCCCACCCGGTCCCGCCGCAGCACCTCGGCGAAGATCGCCGCCAGGCGCGCCTCGTCGCCGGTGCGGGGGGGCGTGTGCTCCGCGGCCGCCTCCGCCTGGGGCCGCGGCAGCGCGGCGCGGTCCAGCTTGCCGCTGGGGGTCGGCGGAAAGGCGTCCATCACCATGACGGCGCCGGGCACCATCCACTCCGGCAGCCGCGCCGACAGGTGCGCCTTCAGCTCCGCGGCCGTGGGATGGACGCCGGCCGACGGGGTGACGTAGGCCGTCAGCCGCACCGATCCGCCGTCTTCCTGCGTCGCCACCACCGCGGCGCCCCGCACCCGCGGGTGCTCGCGCAGCGCCGCCTCGATCTCCCCCGGCTCGATGCGGAAGCCGCGCACCTTCACCTGGAAGTCGGCGCGCCCCAGGTACTCCAGCGTCCCCGACGGCATCCACCGCCCGCGGTCGCCGCTGCGGTACATCCGCGCGCCCGGCTCGCCGGCGAAAGGGTCGGGAAGAAAGCGCTCCGCGGTCCGGGCGGGCTGGCCCAGGTAGCCGCGCGCCAGCCCGCGCCCCGCCAGCCAGATCTCGCCCGGCGCGCCGATGGGCGCGGGGCGCAGCCGCGCGTCCAGCACGTACGCGGCCCGGCCGCCCAGCGGGCGCCCCAGGGTGTTGCGCACCACGCCGCGGGCCACGTGGGCGTGGGTGGCGTAGGTGGTGTCCTCGGTCGGCCCGTAGAGGTCGTGCACCTCGGGGACGCCGGCGGCGTACAGGTCGCGCGCGAGGTCCGGGGCCAGGGCCTCGCCGGCCAGGTTCAGCCGGCGCAGCGTTCCCGGAAGGGCGCCCAGCCGCAGCAGCTCGGCCGCGGCGCCCGGCACCATGCTGGCCTGGACGGCGCCCGCCATGGCGCCGGGTTCGGCGAGCGACAGGGCGTTCTCCACGAGCACCAGCGTGGCGCCGCACCCGAGCGCGAAGTGGATCTCCGCCACGCTCACGTCGAACGAGACCGAGGTGGAGCCCACCACCCGCTCGCCCGGGGCCATGGGAAAGCGCCCGTGCATCCAGCGGAGGAACGACGCCACCGCGCCGTGGCGGATCATCACCCCCTTGGGCCGGCCGGTCGACCCCGAGGTGTAGATGACGTGCGCCAGGTTCTCCGCGTCCAGCGAAACCGCGGGCGCATCGGCGGATGCGGAGGCGATCGCGCGCGCGTCTTGGTCGACTTCGACCACGACCACACCGGTGGGGATCGACAGCCCCCGGGCCAGCTCCGCCGTCGTCACCAGCACCCGGGCGCCGGCGTCCTGCAGCACCTGGTCGATGCGGCCGGGGGGGTAGGCGGGGTCCAGCGGCACGTACGCCGCCCCCGCCTTCATGGCCGCCAGCAGCGCCACGATCAGCTCCGGCGTGCGCGCCAGGCACACGCCCACGCGGTCCTCCGTGCCGATCCCCAGCCCCCGCAGGTGGTTGGCGAGCCGGTTCGCCCGCGCGTGCAGCGCCGCGAACGTCACCTGCTCCGCGCCGCCCACCACGGCGAGCGCGTCCGGCGTGCGCGCCGCCTGCGCCTGGAACACCGCCAGCGCCGTCTCGCCCGGCGGGTCGGCCGCGGGGGTGCGGCTCCACGCCAGCAGCGTCCGCCGCTCCGCCTCGCCCAGCATCGGCAGGTCCAGCACGGGGAGCTCCGGGCGGGCCAGGGCGCCCTGCAGCAGCGCGGCCAGGTGGCCCAGCATGCGATCCATGGTAGCCGCGTCCCACAGCTCCGCCGCGTACTCGATGGCGGCGTGCACGCCGTCCGCGCGATGGCGCACGTTCAGCAGCAGGTCCAGCTTGGCGTGCCCCTGGTCGCTCGGCAGCAGCTCGGTGCGCAGGCCGGGGAGCGCGGGGGCGCCCTCGTCGGCGTTCTGCACCGTCAGCATCACCTGGAACACGGGGGCGCGGTTCAGGGCGCGGCCGGTCGCCAGCTCGGCCACCAGGCGCTCGAACGGCACGTCCTGGTGCGCGAAGGCGCCCAGCGCGGTCTCGCGCACCCGCGCCAGCAGCGCGCGGAAGGCGGGGTTGCCGGAAACGTCGGTCCGCAGCGCGACGGCGTTGACGAACATCCCGATCATCCCCTCCGTCTCGCCGCGCGTCCGCCCGGCGACGGGCGTCCCCACCACCACGTCGTCCTGCCCGGCGTGCCGCGCCAGCAGCGCCTGCACGGCCGCCAGCAGCACCATGAACGGCGTGGCGCCCTCGGCCCGGGCCAGCGACTCGATCCGCGTCCACAGCTCCGCCGGCAGCCGGGTGCGCACGCGCTCGGCACGGCGCGGCATGGCGGCGGGGCGGGGGCGGTCCGTCGGCAGGTCCAGCACGGCGGGGGCGCCCGCCATCCGCTCGCGCCAGAAGGCGGCCTGCGCGTCCATGACGCCCCCCTCCAGCCACGCGCGCTGCCACGCCGCGAAGTCGGCGTACTGCACCGGCAGCGGCGGCAGCTCCGCGGCCCGGCCGCGCGCGAAGGCGCCGTACAGGGCGCCCAGCTCGCGGTACAGCACGTCCATGCTCCACCCGTCCATCACCGCGTGGTGAAAGGTGAGCAGCAGCACGTTCTCCTCCGCCGCCAGCCGCAGCAGGGCGAAGCGGTACAGCGGACCGGCGGAAAGGTCGAACGGGAGATGGAACTCCGCCTGCGCGCGCCGCCGGGCCTCCGCCTCGCGGGCGGCGGCGTCCAGCCCGGACAGGTCGTCGGCCGGGAGGTCGACGGCGCCGGCGGGGACGATGACCTGCTCGGGCCCCCCGTCGCCGGCGCGGAACACGGTCCGCAGCGCCTGGTGCCGCGCGACCACCGTCCCCAGCGCGCGCTCCAGCGCGGCCGCGTCCAGCGCGCCCGCCAGCCGCAGCGCGAACGGCATGTTGTAGGCGGTGCTCCCCGGCTCCAGCTGCGCCAGGAACCAGAGCCGCTCCTGCGCGAACGAGAGCGGCGCCGGCGCGGCGGGATCGCGGGGCGGGATGCGGTCCAGGGGATCGGGCGATCCGCCGGCCCGCAGCCGCGCCCAGGCATCCGCCACGCGCGCCGCCGCCTGCGCGTCCGCCGCGATCCGCGCGGCCACCCCGGCCACGGTGGGCGCCTCGAACAGCGCGCGCAGCGGCAGGTCGGCGCCGAAGCCCTCGCGCATCCGCACCACCACGCGCGTGGCCAGCAGCGAGTGCCCGCCCAGCGCGAAGAAGTCGTCCTCGGCGCCCACCGCGTCCACGCCCAGCACCGCCGACCACACGTGCGCCACCGCCGCCTCCACCGGCGTGCGGGGGGAGACGAACGGCCGCGCCGCGTCCGCCCACTCCGGGTCGGGGAGGGCGCCGCGGTCGATCTTTCCCGACGCGGTGGCGGGGAGCGCGTCCAGCACCACGAAGGCGGCGGGGACCATGTACTCCGGCAGCCGCTGGCGCACCCAGGCCGCCAGCTCGGCGGAGGCGGGGTTCGCCCCCGCCGCGGCGGCCACGTAGCCCACCAGCCGCCGGCCGCCCTGCGCGCCACGCGCCAGCACCACGGCGTTGGCCACGGACGGGTGCGCGCGCAGCACGCCCTCCACCTCGCCCGGCTCGATGCGGAAGCCGCGCACCTTCACCTGGAAGTCGGCGCGGCCCAGGAACTCCAGCTCGCCGTCCGCCCGCCAGCGCACGCGGTCGCCGGTGGCGT
>JAHWJJ010000150.1 GCA_019348475.1 Gemmatimonadota bacterium
ATCAGCGGCATTCGCCCCCAGATCGCCCAGACCATCGTGCACCTCGGCGTCGAGCTGGTGGGCGCGGTCACCAAGGCGACGCTGGCGGACGCGATCCTGTACGCGCTGCGGCAGTCAGGCTGGTCGGTGTCCCGCGGCCGGTCGTAGCCCGATGGACCGGATCCCGATCCTGAAGATGGGACCGTTCCTCCTGGTTACGATTCAGGTGGACATGCACGACCGGCTCGCCCTCTCGCTCCAGGACGACCTGGCGGAGCGGATCGCGTCGACCGGGGCACGAGGCGTGCTCATCGACATCTCCTCTCTCGAGATCGTCGACTCCTTCATCGGCCGGGTGCTCGCCAACATCGCGGGGGTCTCGCGCGTGCTGGACGCGCAGACGGTGGTGGTGGGGATGCAGCCGGCGGTGGCGATCACGCTGGTGGAGCTGGGGCTCTCGCTTCCCGGCGTGCGCACCGCGCTGAACGTGGAGCGCGGGATGGAGCTGCTGCGCGGAGTGATGGAACCCGACCCGGATGCGGTGGACGATGCGGGTCCGGAAGGATGAGTCGCGCCCGCTGCGCGCGGAGGACGACGTGGTGCGGGCGCGGCAGGCCGTGCGCAGCTGGGCCGTGGAGATGGGCTTCAGCCTGGTGGACCAGACCAAGCTGGTGACCGCCGCCAGCGAGCTGGCCCGCAACACGGTGGTGTACGGCGGCGGCGGAACGCTGCGGATCGAGCTGCTGGAGGACGGGGCGCGCAAGGGGCTGCGGCTGGTGTTCGTGGACGAGGGCGCCGGCATCCCCGACGTGGAAACGGCGCTGCGCGACGGCTACACCACCGGCACGGGGCTGGGGCTGGGGCTTGGGGGCGCCAAACGGCTGGTGAACGAGTTCGCCATCGAGTCGCGGCCGGGGGCCGGCACCCGCGTTACGGTAGTCAAATGGAAGTGACCGGCGGCTTTGCCCTCACCGTGAGCGACCCCTCGGGCGCGGGCGACGTGCGCCGCCGCGCTACGGGGCTGGCCCAGGCGCTGGGGCTGGGCGAGACGGACACGGGGCGGGCGGCGCTCGCGGCCACCGAGGCGGCCACCAACCTGGCCAAGCACTCCCCCGGGGGCGGCGTGGTCATCGTTCGCCCCTGCGGCCGCGGCGGGGCCCGGGGCGTGGAGCTGCTGGCCGTGGACCGCGGCCCGGGAATGCGCAGCGTGGACCAGTGCCTGGCGGACGGCTTTTCCACCGCCGGCAGCTCCGGCACCGGGCTGGGCGCCCTGTCGCGCGTCTCCGACGAGTTCGACCTGTTCTCCACCCCCGAGCGGGGGACCGTGCTCCTGTCCCGCGTGTGGGGCGGCGCCCCCGGCCCGGCGCAGACCGGGGTGGCGCTGGGTGGGGTGAGCGTGGCCAAGCCGGGGCAGACGGTGTGTGGCGACCACTGGTCCATCGCGCACGGCGACCTGCGCTGCGTCATGGTGTGCGCCGACGGCCTGGGGCACGGGCCCGACGCCGCCGTGGCGGCGCAGGCCGCCACCCGCGCCTTCGACGATCACCCCGACGAGGCGCCGGAGCGGCTGCTGGAGCGGATGCACGCGGCCCTGCGCCATACCCGCGGGGCCGCCGTCTCGGTGGCGGAGGTGGACCTGGAGGCGCGGGTGGTGCGCTACGCCGGCGTGGGCAACGTCTCCGCCACGCTGTGGACCCCCGGGCAGAGCCGCACCCTGGTTACGCACGCGGGGATCGTGGGAAGCGAGATGCGCAAGGTGCAGGCGTTCCAGACCGCCCTTCCCACCCCCTGGGTGCTGGTGCTGCATTCCGACGGCGTCTCCGGCCGGTGGAGCCTGGACGCCTACCCCGGGCTGGCCCGCCGCGACCCCGCCGTGATCGCGGCCGTGCTGTACCGCGACTTCTGCCGCGGCAGCGACGACGCCACCGTCGTGGTGGCGCGCGAGGTGGGGGCGTGGTGAGCGCGGCCGAGGCCCCGCCGCTCTGCGCGCTGGAGCTGCGGGCGGACGCGGACGTGGTGGCGGCGCGGCAGCGCGCCCGCGAGGTGGCCGAACGGCTGGGGCTGGACGGGCAGGACCAGGTGCGCTTCGCCACCGCGGTGAGCGAGGTGGCGCGCAACGCCGTCCGCTACGCGCGCGACGGCCGCATCGAGTTCGACGTCCGCGGCGCGCCGGGGGACCAGCTGCTGGTGGCGCGCGTGTCGGATTCGGGGCCGGGCATCCCCCACGTCGCCGAGGTGCTGGACGGGTGCTACGTCTCGCGCACGGGGATGGGGATGGGGCTGGCCGGCACGCGGCGGCTGATGGACGTCTTCGACGTGCGCACCGCCCCGGGCCAGGGGACGGTGGTGGAACTCGGAAAGCGGCTGCCGCGCGGCGCCTCGCTGGACGCCGCGGAGCGCGAGCGGGTGGCGGCGGAGCTGGCGCGGCTGCGGCCGGGGGACCCCGTGCACGAGCTGCAGCGGCAGAACGCCGAGCTGGCAGCGGCGCTGGCGGAGGTCCGCGCGCGGCAGGAAGACCTCTCGCGGCTGAGCCAGGAGCTGGAAGACACCAACCGCGGAGTGGTGGCGCTGTACGCCGAGCTGGACGAGCGGATGGAGCAGCTGCGCCGGGCCAACAAGCTGCGCGCGCAGTTCATGTCGTACATGGGGCACGAGTTCCGCACACCGCTGGACTCCATCCTGGCCCTGAGCCGTCTGCTGCTGGAGCACGTAGACGGGCCGCTGGGGTCGGAGCAGGAGAAGCAGGTGAGCTTCATCCGCCGCTCCGCGCAGGACCTGCTGGGGCTGGTGGACGACCTGCTGGACACGGCGCGGGTGGAGGCCGGCAAGGCCGCCGTGCGCCCCAGCGAGTTCACGGCGGCCGAGCTGTTCAACGCCCTGCGCGCCACCCTGCGCCCGCTGCTGGCGGGCGAAAGCACGCGGCTGTGGTTCGACGACGCGGCCGGGGTGCCGCCGCTGCGCACCGACGAGCCCAAGGTCGCCCAGATCCTGCGGAACCTGGTGTCCAACGCCCTCAAGTTCACCGAGGCCGGCGAGGTGCGGGTCTCCGCCCGCGCGGCCCCGGGAGACCGCATCGTCTTCGTCGTCGCCGACACGGGGGTGGGGATCGCGGCCGAGGACCAGCGGCGCATCTTCGAGGACTTTGCCCAGGTGGACGGGCACGTGCAGCGCCGCCGCCGGGGTACCGGGCTGGGGCTCTCCCTTTCGCGCAAGCTGGCGGAGCTGCTGGGGGGGACGCTGGCGGTGCAGAGCGAGCCCGGCCGCGGGTCCGTCTTCACGGTGGAGCTGCCGCGCGAATACCACGAGCCCGCCGGGCGCAGCGGGGGAGGGGAGGGGGACGATGAACCAGCCTGAGCCGCGCGCCCCCGTGCGCCGCCACGCGCTGGTGCTGAACGTGGATGACTACGAGGCGGGGCGCTACGCCACCTCGCGGGTGCTGCGCCAGGCCGGGTTCGAGGTGGTGGACGCCGCGACGGGCGAGGAGGCGCTGCGCCTGGTGCGCAGCGAAGAGCCGGACCTGGTGCTGCTGGACGTGAACCTGCCGGACCTGGACGGGTTCGAGGTGTGCCGGCGCATCAAGACGGCGCCGGAGACCGGCACCATCCCCGTGCTGTACCTTTCCGCCGCCTACCGCACCCCCGAGCACCGCGTGCAGGGGCTGGACCTGGGCGCGGACGGATACCTCACGCAGCCCGTGGAGCCGCGCGAGCTGGTGGCGACGGTGAACGCCCTGCTGCGCGCCCGCGAGGTGGAAGAAGCGGTGCGCGCCAGCGAGGAGCGCTTCCGCTCGCTCGTGGCCGCCACCAGCGCCATCGTCTGGACGGCCTCGCCGGAGGGGCTGATCGAGACGGAGCAGCCCGCGTGGACGGAGTTCACCGGGCAGCCGGGGGACGAGATGCTGGGCTGGGGGTGGCTGGCCTGCGTGCACCCCGACGACCACGAGCGCGTGCGCCGGGAGTGGGCGAACGCCATCGCCGCGCGGGCGCAGTTCACGGCGGAGTACCGCCTGCGCCGCCGCGACGGCGAGTACCGCCACGTGGGCGTCTCGGCGATCCCCCTGCTGGACGGCGACGGCGGGGTGCGCGAGTGGGTGGGGATGCACACCGACGTCACGGCGCGGCGCCGCGCCGAGGCATGGCAGGGGCTGTTCGCGGACGTGGGCGCGGCGCTGGCGTCCTCGCTGGAGACCCCCTCCACCCTTCCCGGGGTGGCGCAGCGGGTGGTGGACGCCCTGGCGGACTGGTGCGCGGTGGACCTGGTGGAGGCGGAGGGGCTGCGCCGGGTGGCCCAGGCGTGGTCGGGGGGCGGTCCGCGTACCGAGCGCGCCGCGGCCTTCGACGCCGCCTTCGCGGTGGAGCGCCCGGCGTCGGCGCCGTTCCAGGTGGCGCGCACGGGCCAGCCGGTGCTGGTGGCCGACGCGGCCCCCGCGCAGGGGGAGATGGCGGAGGCGCTGCGGCGCGCGGGGGTGCGCTCGTACCTGTCCGTCGCCCTGGTGGCGCGCGGGCAGGTGGTGGGCGTGCTGACCGCCGCCGCGGGGGACGGGCTGCCGCGCTACACCGCGGACGACGCGGCGCGGCTCGAGGAACTGGGCGGGCGGGTGGCGCTGGCCGTGGACAACGCGCGGCTGTACGCGGAAGCCATCCACGCCAACGCCGCCAAGGGCGAGTTCCTGGCGGTGATGAGCCACGAACTGCGCACGCCGCTGAACGCCATCATCGGCTACGCCGACCTGCTAGACGCGGGGGTGGCCGGCGAGCTGAACGATGCGCAGCGCGAGCAGCTGTCCCGCATCCGCGTCGGCTCCAAGCACCTGCTGCGGCTGATCGAAGAGGTGCTGCAGTTCTCGCGGCTGGAGGCGGGGCGCGAGGAGGTGCACCGCGAAGCGCTGGACCTGGCCGGCCTTACGCGCGACGCGGCGGCGCTGGTGGAGCCGCTGGCGCGCGGCAAGGGGCTGGCGTTCCGGGTGGAGGTGCCCGCCGAGCCGGTGCGGGTGGAGACGGACGGGGGCAAGGTGCACCAGATCGTGCTGAACCTGCTCTCCAACGCCGTCAAGTTCACCGACGGCGGCGAGGTTTCCGTTTCGCTGGCGGCGCGCAACGGCCACGCGGTGCTGCAGGTGCGCGACACGGGGATCGGCATTGCGCCGGAGAACCTGGAGCGCATCTGGGACGCGTTCTCGCAGGTGGAGCAGGCGCCCACCCGCCGCGTCGGGGGGACGGGGCTGGGGCTCAGCGTGACGCGCAACCTGGCGCGGCTGCTGGGGGGCGACGTCGTGGTGGAAAGCGCCCCCGGCCGCGGCAGCGCCTTCACCCTGCGCCTGCCGATGCCCGCTGCCGGGTGACCTGAGCCGGCGTGTCGCGCAGAGACGCAGGGCTGATCGACAGGCTCGCGTCGCGTGTGGCCGCAGGCGAAGGCGTCCGTCGCTTCAAAGATGGCCTCACGCGGAGGGCGCGGAGGTCGCGGAGAAAAGAAGAGGACACGTCTGTTCTCCGCCGGCCTCCGCGTGAGACTGGCAGCAGAGCTCCAGGTGCACAACGGACCGCACGACTCGGTGTTACGCCGTGCTGGAGCTGCGGGGCGGCGGCCGAGGAATCTACTCCGCCGTGCGCTCATGGCTCGCTCCGGCGCGGATACGGCCTGCGGAGGATCGTTCTGGAATCCGCGCCTGAGAACCGGTGCCGGAGCGGCCGCAAAACGAACCCGTCGGTAAAAGGCGGGCAGTGCTGGACGGATGCGGGTGCGACGGCCGGAGGCGGACCGGATGGGATCGGCAGGATGCAGGCGTCCCCTGGTAGAGGGGATGCTGCCGGCAGGGGACGGCATCCGCATTTTTTTTGGATGGGCAGGGATCGAGGTGGCGCGGCGGAAGCCTGCCGGGGCACATCATCCACCCGATTGCGATCTGTAAAAGGCCGCCCCGGCTGGAACTGGGCAACGGGGTCGAGAAGCCCGGGCTCACACCGTGTGGCAGGGTACGAGCACGGGTGAGTAGAAGTAGATTCCTCGGTCGGCGCCGGAAGGCCTGCCCGGACGAATCCCGCGGGCGCCTCCCCTGGAATGACAGTTGTCCTCGGCCTGTCCTGGGCAACTGCAACCAAATCTGCGCCTGGGGTTCGGATTCGGTGTTTGCACGCAAGACCCGCGGCGGCTCTCCCCGCAAATGAGGCCGCTGGGCCCAACCCGGTGAAACTCTGCACACTGCCGCGGCGTATCAGGGTTCGCCAGTAGCCGCGGAGGCGTTTCGGGATTACGTTCAAACGTGCCCGCCCAATCCGCAGGCCGCCTTCCGGACACCTCCCGCAGGAGCTTTCTTCCGATGACCAACGTGCTCGCCGCGCGCGTGCCGCGCGTGTTCGCCCGTGTGCTGGCCCTGGCCGGCCTGTCCCTGGCCGCCGTGGCGGCCGACGTTTCGGCCGCGTCCGCGCAGCCCGGCGAGGGGATGCAGGCCATCCAGCAGATGTTCAACGATCCGGCGCTGCGCACCTATCGCCTCACCAGCGCCAACCTCGACAAGTTCCTCGCCGCCACCAACGCCCTCAAGGCGCTGGAGGACGAGGACATCGACATCGAGGACCACATCGACATGGACGACCCCGAGGACATCGACATCGGCGAGATCGCCGCGGCGTTCGACAACGAGCCGCGCATCAAGCGCGCCATCAACAGCGCCGGGATGACCAGCCGGGACTACGTGACCTTTCTGTTCGCGATGATGCAGGCGATGTTCGGGTCGGTGATGGTGCAGATGGGCGGCGAGCAGGCGCTCAACGACATGCCGGACGGCGTGCTGAAGGAGAACATCCGCTTCTTCACGGCCAACCAGGCGCGGTTCGAGGCGCTCGGCGACGACAACTGATCGTGATCGGGCGATGGAGTGATCTGATGCGAAGCCGGGATGGATCCTGATCCACCGGATCGAAGAGCGGCGGTGCGCCCCACGCGCACCGCCGCTTTCGTCTGCCCGTCCTCATCGGTGGCGGGCGAGTCCCGGGCGTGCGGCAGGCCACAAGCATGGGCCAGTAGATTCCTCGGCATGATACCAGATCCCCCCGGTCTTCTGTGCAGAGCCCGAAAAGCATCACGCGGAGGACGCGGAGGAAGGGATAGAGGACGCGGAGAACGGACGGAGCTCTCCGCGTCCTTACCCTTTTCCTCCGCGTCCTCCGTGAAATTCACGCGGTGGCGGTGCACACGAAATTGTGGGATTCGGTATGACAGTTCGTTCGAACGGTCTGCCGATCCGTCAGGCGCCGCCGAGGGCGCGGCGTGCCTCGTCGAGCGCGGCCGCGGCGGCGTCGAAGCGGGCGGCCAGGTCGGCGATCTCGCGCTCCGTCAGCGGCTGGTCGGCGGCACGGATCGCCTCGGCCACGGAGGGAAAGACCACGTTGCTGTAGCCGTTGTTCTCATCCGCCGCGTAGATCAGGCCGCGGAACCAGGGGCGCGTGCGCAGCCCCTCCGGCCGGGTGAGCGCGCGCTCCACACGCAGGAGCGCGGCGTTGGTCCGCGCCAGCGCGCCCGCCGCGGGCGCGCCCGAGGCCAGCCGCGCGTCCCGCGCGCGCTGGAACGAGGCCGCCGCCGCCTCCATCCGGCCGATGGCGTCGGAGAGCGGCGCCATCGACACCTCCCAGCCGTGGCGGCTCGCGGCGGTCTGCATGGCGGGGACGTACCCCCGCACCGTGCGCGCGAACTCCACGTAGTCGTACGGCAGCACGTCGGCGTTGGCCAGGCGCAGCAGCAGCGCCGCCCCCACGCGGGCGGCGGCGGCGTGGCGCACGAAGCCCGGATCGCCGAAGCGGCTCATCCACGCGTACGTGTCGTAGTGCGAATGATAGACGCCGTACGGCCCGCCGAAGCCCCAGTCCAGGTGCGGAATGCCCAGGTGGTTGTAGAAGCCGGCGAAGTCGGAGCCGCCGCCGGGGTCGCCCATGGCCGGCTCCAGCGAGTCCGCCACCGCCTGCTGCCGGCGCCACGCCTGGTAGATGCTTCCCTCCCCGCCCGGATCGGGAACCCCGCGCGCCACGTCGCGCAGCGTCTCGCGCAGCGAGGGCGACCCGCCGCCGCCGAACCGCGGCCCCAGCGCCGACACGTCCTGGTTCAGGTACGCCACCCCGCCGGTCCACAGCCGCGCCGAATCCTCCTCCACGTACTCGGTGGAGCCGATGAGCCCCCACTCCTCCGCGTCCCAGGTGGCGAAGACGACGGTGCGCCGCGGCCGCCGGCCCGCGCGCGCCTGCTCCGCCAGCGCGCGGGCCGCCTCCATCACGCTCACCGTGCCGCTCACGTTGTCGGCCGCGCCCGGCCCCCACGCGTCGCGGTGCGCGCCGATCATCACGATCTCGTCGGGAAAATCCGTCCCGCGGATGACGCCGAAGGTGTTGTGGATCTCCTTCCATCCCCCCGTCTCCGCGTCCGTCCGCACCTGCACGCGGGCGGTGACGGGACCGGGGCCCACGTGGTAGCGAAAGGGGAGGCCGCCCTGCCACTCCTGCGGCACGTCGGCGCCGCGGATGCCGCGCAGCAGCTCCGCGGCCGTGCCGTACGACATGGGCACCACGGGGATGCGGGGGACGGCCATCTGCTCCGGGGGCAGGTGCCGCGCGCCGGTGCGGCTGGCCCAGCCGGGGGTGGCCGGGTCGCCGTTGCCGTTCATCACGCTGCCGCGCTGCACGCCGCCGGCGGGGCGCATGGGGCCTTCGGGATACACGTCCCCCACCACGTACCCGTCGTCGCGCGGGTCGCTGTACAGCACCAGGGCGACGGCGCCGTTGCGCTCGGCCTCGCGCGCCTTGATCCCCCGGAACGACCGCCCGTAGCGCGCGACGGCGATCTTTCCGCGCACGCTGATCCCCAGCGAGTCCAGCCGCCGGTAATCCTCGATCAGCCCGTAGTTCACGTACACCACCTCGGCGGTCACGTCGCCCGGGGCGGAGTAGCCGTTGACGGTGGGATACTGCGGCAGCAGCGTCGACGGGTCGCCGGGGATGGGGGGCTCCGCCAGGTCCAGCTCCACCGGGTCGGGCGAAACGCGCCAGGCGCGGACGGAGGTGGCGTGCGGAAGCCAGACGCGGTAGGTGCGCACCTCCGTCTCCAGCCCCATTCCGCGCATCTGCTCCACCACGTACTCCGCGGTGCGGAGCTGGGCCGGGGTGCCGGCTACGTGCGGCTGCGCGGAAAGCACGCGGGCATGCCGTTCGGAGTGCTCGGCGCTGGGCGCGGCGACGGCGGCGGCCTCGGCGGCGCGCTGGCGTTCGGCCGCCTGCGGGGAGTATCCCGGCATCGCCTGCTGCGCGCCGAGCGCGGCGGGGAGCAGGAGCGGGAGGAGAAGGCTGCGTCGGAGCACGGTTGGCCTGCCGGTGGAGGAAGACGAGCTTGCGC
>JAHWJJ010000151.1 GCA_019348475.1 Gemmatimonadota bacterium
TCGGAGCTACTGTTATTGGGAAGTCGAGGGGTTTGGCCCCAAGAACAGTTCAATGGTGCGCAAAGCTGATCTTTTTCAGCACACGACCTCGAGCCCCAGAGACGGGCGAATCCACTCGCGCGAACTCTCCGCCCGCTGGCCGTGCGCCCGGCCTCTTGTGCGCCCGGCGGTGTGCCGCGCATCTTGGGGTAGACGGAACGCGCCGGCCGCTCGATCGTTGCCGCGCACGCCCCCCCGATCCTCCCATGCGAAATCCCCGGTCACCCATCCGCCGCTCGCTGCGCGCGGTCGCCGCCGCCGTGGGCGCGAGCGGACGCCTCTCCGCGCCGCCCGGGGCGGCCGCCCAGCAGCCGGCCGACTCCGCGGCGGTCGCGGCGCGCGACACGGCGTACATGGACAGCGTCTTTCGCGCCCACAGCCACACGCTCGCGCTGCGCGACGGGCGGCTGGAGGGGGAGGGTGCGCGCTTTCTGGTGGAGGCGACGGCGCGGGCCCAGTTCGTCATGATCGGCGAGTCGCACAACGAGGCGGAAGTCCCCCGCTTTACCGCGGCGCTGTTCGACACGCTGCACCGCGCGCACGGCTTCGACCACTTCGCCATCGAGTACGGTCCCGTACTGGGCCGCATGCTCTCCGCGCCCGGCGTGCGGGGGCGTGACGCGGCCGGCTTCGAGCTCGCGCGCCGCTATCCGCACGCGTTCCAGTTCTGGACGGACGAGGAGGTCGCCGCCATCGCCGCCATGGGGCGCCGGTCCACGGCGGCCGGCGCGCCGATCTGGGGGCTGGACAACGAGTGGGGCGCGCTCCACGTGCTCGACCGCCTGGTGGAGCTGGCGCCGGACGCCGCCGCCCGCACCGCCGCCCGGCGGATGGCCGACGCCGCCCGGGCGATCGAGTCGTCCCGCGCGCAGAGGCCGGACGGCGGTGTCGCCCGCTACATCAGCGATGCCGACTCCGCGGAGTTCGATGCGCTGCGGGCGGCGTTCCGCCAGCCGGCGGGGAGCGAGGCGGCATGGCTGATCGATGCGCTGGAGCTCTCCAACCGCGTCTACGTGCACAACGGCGCCGCGAACCGCGGCGAACCCGTGGGCCACCGCGCCAATCGCGAGCGCGAGCAGTACATGAAGGCCCAGTTCATGGACCACTACCGGGCGGCCCAGCGGGCCGGCGACTCGCTCCCGCGCGTGCTGCTGAAGTTCGGCAGCCTGCACGGCGGCAAGGGGCGCAGCGCCCGCATCGGCATCCTCACACTCGGCAACTTCGTGCACGAGTTCGCCACCTCGAACGGCAGCGAGTCGTTCCACGTGGCCGCCTGGCTGGTGAACGAGCCCGGCGTCCACTGGTCGCTGACGGAGGAGCCGCCGTATCTGCCGCTGGCGCGGGCCGGCTCGCCCACGGCGTGGACCGTGGTGGACCTGCGCCCCATCCGCGAGCTCTCCTGGGCCGGCCGGCTCCCCCGGCTGAGCCGCGACCTTCGCGATCTGCTCTTCGCCTACGACGCCGTTCTGCTGATCGGCGGCGGCCTGCCAGGGACGCGAACCCGGCTGGAAGCGCGCTGACCGGGCCCTTCCGGCACCGCGGACCCAACGTGGGGAGGTACGGCCGCAGGATAGGGAGGTCTCCCGATACCGCCGCAATCGACCCGGCGGCATACTGGTAGCGCCACCCACAGCGGCGGCGTACGGCGTCGGGGAGCCCGCTCCGGCAGAGCTACGTCACCGAAGAGACTGCGTATATCTCGCCCCCGACGAGACGCTGCTGCGTGAGCACGCGGTGCGCGGCGGCTTCCCCCGCGACCCGCAATCCAGGGGGTGAGCACGATCATCGTTCCCGGCACGGCGCAGGTCTCCGCGCCCTCGGGCGCGATGAGCTGACGCCCGGCGGAACCCCGGCCTCTCGCGCGTGCCAGGCGCCGGGCTTCGCTGCCCTGAACCCTTCCGAGCCCCCCACACGAGGAACCGACGATGAAGCCGATCCGCAGCACCTCCGCCCTGCTCGTGTTCCCTCTGCTCGCCGCGGCCGGCCTCCTGGCCTTCGACGCGGGTGCGCAGGACCCGCCAGGCCCCGACGCCGGCTCCCGCGAAGCGAGTGCGGAGACGCGGGTGCCGGCCGCGGTGCCGAGTTCCGGCGAAACGTACGTGGTGACCGTCGGCAGCGGCCCCTTCGCGGGGACGTACCGGGGCACCGACGAACTGAACTGCATCATCGGCGACGAGACCTGGTCGGCGGACTTCGACGAGGACCGCGACCGCGGCGTCACGGCGCTGCTGGTGCACCTGGAGGGCGTTTCCGAGACGGGAGGCACCACCGAGGACGCCCACCTGTCCGTGATGTTCGGCCGGCCGGGTGAACCGGGTTTCGGCGCCGTCGGGGCCGGTGCCAGCACGGGGGGAGCTCTCCGGGCCACGGCGGAGCGAGACGGGGCCGACGCGGTCATGCGGCTGGAGGGCACGACGTCGTACGGAGCGGCGGTCACCGCGACGGTCCGCTGCCGCTCGGTGGATTGAGCCCCATCTCATGCACGGGGCGGGCGTCGTCGCCTGGTTCGGGGTCGCTGCGGTCTTTTATGCTCCTCCTGGTCGAGTGGAATCCTCCAGATCGAGCATAACCGCAGCGGCCCCGTTGGCTACACGGGATCTCAGGATGACTGCCGGCGGGCTTCGATGGGTCAGGGGGTCTGCCCCCGACCCCCGCAATCTTACATGATCGGCCGGTCCGGATCGTTGCCGCTGGGCGGCGGGGTGAACATCAGCCCGGAGGTGTAGGGCGTCATCTGCCCGTTCTTCATCATCGTCACCTGCTCGCCGTACATCCGTCGCGCGTCCTCCACCGTCCGCCGCCCCGTCGCGATCTCGTTCGCCAGGTTCAGCGCCAGGAAGTTCGCTCCTTCCTTGTCGCACCGCGCCGAGATCTCGCCCTTGGTGCGCTCTACGATCACGCTGCCGTCGTACATGGCCAGGTCGTCGTAGCGGTCCAGCGGCGCGCGGTAGTCCACCACCTGCTCCAGCAGGTCCGGGTGCGGCATGGGAAAGTGGTGGGGCACGGTGTCGCGGTAGACGATGGTGCGCTTCCACGGGCCGTTGTTGTGCCACACCAGCATGCTGGCCGTGGCCTCGCTGGGGGCTCCGTACTTCTGGATGATGGTCTGCGCCACCTCGCGCGACGTCTGCGGCCAGCCCGCGATCACCGCCGACGCGGGCTGCCCCATCGCCGCGCCCATGGCCGTCCCCGGCGTGGTGCCCGCCGTCGCGGCCCCGCACCCCGCCGTCGCCGCCACCACGGCGGCCGACGCCATCCCCAGCACCTGCGTACGCAGGCTCTGCGTCCGTGTCATCCTCCACCTCCCGTCGAGCGTGAACAAAGATTGAACAATCGGTCGGCACGGTCTGCAAGCGTCGCGCCAGGCTGTTGCATTTGAACATGCTACAGTTGTGGGCGACGGCGGGGTTCTGTTGCATCCACCGGGGGTACGGCTCTGGCGTGGAGGGGGCGGGGGAGGATGGCGGAGGGGCGCGTTCAGGGAGAACGATGGCGCATCGAAGAAACGACATCGCCGACCGCCTGCGGCAGCGGATCGTGGCGGGGCTGCACCTGGGAGTGGTGGCGGGCGGCCAGCGCCTGCCCAGCGTGCGGGTGCTGGCTTCCGAGCTGTCGGCGGATCCGCGCGTGGTGCTGGCGGCCTACCGCGAGCTGCAAGCGGAGGGGCTGGTGGAGGTGCGCCCCAGGTCGGGGATCTACGTGGCCGCGGCCGCGGGGGAGAAGGGCGAGGCGCTGCCGCAGCTTGCGGAGTGGGTGGTGGACGTGCTGGTGCAGGCGCTGGGCCGCGGGGTGCCGGCCATCGAGTTCCCCGAGCGGGTGCGCCGCTGCCTGCGGACGGTGCGGTTTCGCACGGCGTGCATCGAGTGCAACCGCGACCAGATCACCGGCCTGTGCAGGGAATTGCGCGACGACTACGGGCTGGATACGCACGGAGTGGAGCTTCAGGCGCTCGGCGGCGGGGAGCTGCCGGATGACGTGCGCGCCGCGGACCTGCTGGTGACAACGCCCTTTCATGCGGCCCAGGTGCAGCGCGTGGCGCAGGCGCTGGGAAAGCCGTGGATGGCGGTGCACCTGCGCGCCGGCTTTCTGCGCGAGGTGGAGCGCTTTCTGGACCAGGGGCCGGTCTACTTCGTGGCGACGGACCCGCGCTTTGCCGAAAAGCTTCGGCTGATCTTTACCCCCGCCGCGCGCGCGGAGAACCTGCGCCCGCTGATCGTGGGACGCGACGACCTGGCGCAGGTGCCGGAGAATGCCCCCACGTACGTGATGTCCGCCGCCCGCCCCATGCTGCAGGACCTGCCCCTGCGCGCCCGTCTGGTCCCCGCGCCGCGCGTGTTCTCCGATGAATCCGCGCGCGAGCTGCTGTCGTTCATCGTCCGCTCCAACATGGCCGCTATCCGGGACGGCACGGCGCCGACGCCGCCATCTGCGGAGACGGCGGACGAGGGCTGATGGCCATGAACGCCCGCCAGAGCCGATGCGGATGCTGCGTACCGGCTTTCCACGCGGGGCACAGATGGTCGCTGCTGAGTGGAAGTGATGCCTCGGTTGCGCCCCGTCGGCGTGCGTCTGATCTTGCGTCGACCGACCCCGGCCAACCCTCTCCCGCGAAGACGATGAGCGAGACAGCCCCGGATTCCACCGAGCGCATTCGAGCACAGGCCGCAGCCGAAGAGCGCGCGGCCATCCTGCAGATCATCGAGCGGTACGCCCGGCAGCTCTTTCACGGACACGGTGCCGGTGGAGCGCAGGTTCTGCAGCAGATCATCGACGAAATCGGTCGTCGCGACGAAGCGGAAACCGCGCAGCAGCCGTAGATTTTTTCACGCGGAGGACGCGGAGGAAAAGAAAGAGGACGCGGAGAGCTCCCTCCGTTCTCCGCGTCCTCACTCACTTCCTCGCGTGATGCTTTTGGGGGGCTGCACAGAAGACCGGAGATTCGTATCCGCCGCCCGGCGGACGATGGTCGCTTCTCCCCAGCACCCGGTGCGGTGCCACTCCTTCCTCCTGCAAAAGGACCTCCGTGCCCGTTCTCCGTCTCTCCATCCCCCGCACCGGCTCCGCTGCTCGGCTGCGGAGCACGCTGTTTCTCCTCGTGTTGCTGGCCGTGGGGGCAAACGGGTGCCAGGAGCGTTCGGGTGAGCCGCGTTCCGGGGAACCGCCCGCGGGAACGGAGGGCGCCCGGGCAAGCGGCGCCTCCGGTGCGGAGATCGCGGTGGTCCGCGGCCTCGTCCCCGGCGACCGGGCCTGTTACGTGGATCTGGAGGACGGGCAGGGACAGCGATCGGAGCAGGCGGCCAGCTTCGAATTCTGCGAACGCTCGGAACTGGTCGGCCAGCGCGTGCGGCTCACGCGGGAACGGACCGCCATCCCCGCGATGTCGTGCCAGGGAGATCCGGAGTGCGCCCAGAGTGATTCCGTGGACCTGATCGTCGCAGCCGAGAAGGATCAGTAAGGCGCCCCAGGTCGAGGCAGACCGAAGCGAAGCACGGACCGCAATCGTGCCGAGGGTCGGGACGGCCACCGGGGTGGCGCGCCGAGTCCTGTTCACCCATGAAACCGACATCCCCGAAGTCCGTACGAGGTTCAGTGGGAATCAACTCGGAACCGCCGCTCCAGTGGAGCCATCTTCCATGCGAATGCCAAGCCGTGGTATCTACTCCGTTCGCCGGATTCTACGAGAGATATTCCTCTGGCCGGTGATCCACCTGCGGGTGCAGCGGCTGGTGAGGGCGAAGCCGACGGCTACGTCGGGCGCGCTCCGCATCGTCGACGTGAACTGGGATCCGACAGACGACGAGGGGTTCACGCAAGCGGTGCTGAATGCACTGGACCTCATCCAACGTCACGATCCCAACCGGCGCCGCCGCATCGAGCGCGAAATCCGCTTCATCGTGAATGCAGAACTTGTCTCGTGGGGGATGTACGGCCGCACGGGCCGCGTGTGCAGCATTGACTATGGCAGGTTCCCGCTGGACCGGGCGAACGAACACTATCAATGGTATCTCGCGCGGTTCGCGTGCCTTCTCATCCATGAATCGACGCACGGGTATCTTTACTCGCGGCGCGTTCCGTACACTCGCCGGACTCGCTCACGCGTCGAGAGGATCTGCCACCGGGAAGAACGCCGCTTTGCTGCGCGTCTTCCGACGGACCGGTACAACTTCGGCCGTGACCTGGTGCCGGAATTCGATCTGTCGCGCTGGGAGAGCCACTGGTCATCGAGTCTGCTCACGAGGATAAAGATCCTCTCGCGCCGCATCGAAGAATCAGAAAGACGCGCCGGGCAGCGCGGGCGTTCGGACGAAGGTGTGCCTGCCTAGCACTCGCTGGCGCCGCCAACCCGACCCCGCGGCGCGTTGGGGTCACGACGCGAGCTGCGCGTCCAGGGTGATCTCCGCGTTCAGCACCTTCGACACCGGACAGCCAGCCTTGGCGGCCTGGGCCAGCTCCTGGAATTTCTCCGGCGAAATCCCCGGCACCTTGCCGCGCAGTTCC
This sequence comes from Gemmatimonadota bacterium, assembly GCA_019348475.1. Classification (GTDB taxonomy): domain Bacteria; phylum Gemmatimonadota; class Gemmatimonadetes; order Longimicrobiales; family Longimicrobiaceae; genus Longimicrobium. Next base: position 6,538 of record JAHWJJ010000151.1, read on the forward strand.
AGGCGGATGGCGGTGATGGTCCAGTGCACGCCCTCGCTCTCCATCGTCAGGACGGCCTGCGTGCTCAGCTCGTCCGGGGGAAAGCCGGCGCCGGTGAGCTGAAAGCTGAGCGCCATGTTGAAGCACGCCGCGTGCGCCGCCGCGATCAGCTCTTCCGGGTTGGTCCCCGCCCGGCCGTCCTCGCTCTGGAACCGCATCGCGGTGGAGTACGGCTGGTCCCGCAGGGCCCCGCTGAAGGTGCTCAGGCTGCCCCCGCCCTCGGCGCCCGACCCGTTCCATACCGCACTCCCTCTGCGCTTCAGCATCTCGTCGTCTCTCTGGTAGCGGGTCTCCGGCCCGTGCGGTTCTCAGCCGTTGGCCAGCATGGACTTCATCTGCGCGAAAAAGTTGGTCTTGAGCTCCTTGCTCTCCTCCTGCGTCAGCGACGTGACGCCCGTGCCGGCGTTCCGCTGCTCCACCAGCTCCGGGGGGATCTCCTTCAGAAAGCGCGACGGCTGGCGGACGCTCACGTTGTCGCGCTGGCGGCGGGTGGCGCAGCCGCTGAGCGTGAGCCGGTGCCGTGCTCGGGTGATCCCCACGTAGAACAATCGCCGCTCCTCCGCGATCGGGTCGCCGGAGCCGTTGCTGTCGAACTGCTCCCACGCCTCCTCCGCCTCGGACTGCGCCGCGTCCGCCGCCTTCATGCTGCGCGAGTGCGGCAGGATCTCCTCCTCCAGCCCGACGATGAACACGTGCGAGAACTCCAGCCCCTTCGCGCTGTGCAGCGTCATCAGCGTCACCAGCTCGGGGTTGTCGTCTTCCCTGTCCTTGCGGTCGTCGTCGTCCGTCAGCGAAACGCGCTCCAGAAAGCCGCGCAGCGAGGGCGGGTCCCAGTCGTCCTCCTCGTCCGGCGGCGGCCGGCTGGCCCAGGTGCGCTCCTCGTACCGCTCCAGCGAGGCGACGAAGTCGCGCAGGATGTCCACCCGCACCTCCGCCGCGCGCTCGCTCTTGGCGTTGTCCGCGCGCACCGCCTCTTCCAATCGCAGCCGCTTCACCAGCTCGCGCGCGAATCCCACCAGCGTGCGATTGGTGGTGACGCCGTGGTCGATGGCGGCCTGGGTGGACTGGAACTCCATCCGCAGCTCCTCCATCGTCTCCACGAACGCGCGCACCGCCTCCGCCTGCGCGCGGTTCACCCCGTCCACCTGCTCCACCGCCTTCATCGTCTGGTACAGCGGCTGGGGGACGGCGCGCGCGGCCTCCACCAGCCTGAGCAGCGTCGTGCGCCCGATCCCCCGCACGGGGTAGTTGACGATGCGCCGCAGCGCCACCTCGTCCTTCGGATTCAGCACCACGCGCAGGTAGGCCACCAGGTCCGCCACCTCCTTGCGGTCGAAGAACGACTGCCCCCCCACCACCCGGTAGGGGATGTTGGCCGCGCGCAGCTGCTCTTCGATGGGCTTCGCCTGCAGGTTGGTGCGGTACAGGACGGCGAAGTCGCCCCACCCCAGCTGCTCGCGAAAGCGGCGCACGCCGATCTCGCTGGCGATCATCTCCGCCTCCACCTCGTCGGCCGCCCGGCTGTTCTCCTCGCCGAAGGTCCACAGGTCGATCTTGGGCCCCGGGCCGTTGCCCGTGCGCAGCCGCTTGGCCTTGCGCGCCGTGTTGTTGGCGATCACCCCGTTGGCCGCGTCCAGAATGCGCTGGGTGCTGCGGTAGTTCTCCTCCATCACGATGACGCGGGCGCCGGGGTAGTGGCGCTCAAAGTCAAGGATGTTGGTGGCGTCCGCGCCGCGCCAGCCGTAGATGGACTGGTCGTCGTCGCCCACCACGCACAGGTTCTTCAGCGGGCCGGCCAGCAGCCGCGCCATCTCCAGCTGGGCGCCGTTGGTGTCCTGGTACTCGTCCACCATCAGGTACCGCCAGCGCTTCCACATCCGCTCGCGCACCTCGGCGTGCTCGCGCAGCAGCTGCACGGGAAGCAGAAGCAGGTCGTCGAAGTCGGTCGCCCCGGCCGCGCGCAGCGACTGCTCGTACCGGGGATACACGTCCGCCGCCAGCACCGCGTAGTCGTCGCTGCGGTTCCCCTTCACGTCGCCCTCCGCCACCTCGCGGCGCGCCTCGTCGGGCGTCACCAGGCGGTTCTTCCAGTCGCTGATCTGGTGCAGCACGCGTTTGACGTCGTACACGTCGTCGCCCTTCGTGGCGGTGACGTGCACCTCTTCCGTCATGATGCGCTTGATGGCGGCCAGCTGGTCGCCGGTGGGATAGATGGAGAAGTCCCTGGGCAGGCCGATCCGCTGGCCGTGGTCGCGCAGGATGCGCGCGCCCAGCGAGTGGAAGGTGCTCAGGATGACGCCCCTGGCCTCCTTCCCCACGATCTTCGCCACCCGCTCGCGCATTTCGGTGGCGGCCTTGTTGGTGAAGGTCACTGCCAGGATGCTGCGGGGGTCCACCTTGCGGTCGCGGATCAGGTACGCGATGCGGTGGATGAGCATGCGCGTCTTTCCCGAGCCCGCGCCGGCGAGCACCAGGACGGGCCCCTCGGTGGCGAGCGCGGCCTGCCGCTGCTCGGGATTCAGGTCGTGCAGGTACTGCGGGACGTGCGACAACGGCAGTGCGTGAGTGCGGTAGTGCGTGAGTGCGGGAGTGGCGCGAGGCGCGCGAGGGAAGATAGCGCGGCGGGGGTGGGGCGGGGAGGGGGGTGCCCGCTATGGAGTGATGGAGTGATGGAGTGATGGGCGCGGTGCGTCGCGACCGGCGGGGCCCTCTCCCCCGCCGGGCCTTTCGCTCGTTCCTCGCGACGGCCGGCGACCCCT
>JAHWJJ010000152.1 GCA_019348475.1 Gemmatimonadota bacterium
GTTCTCCCCTTTCTCCCGCGCAGCGGGGGAGAGGGGCCGGGGGAGAGGGGGCCTCGGCGGCCGGCAGGATGCCCGCCAGGATGCACGAGCGCGGCGCAATCCAACCTCCCCCAGGGTTTTTTGGGGGAGGTGGGCGAGGTTTACGAGCCCGGAGGGGGCGCTCACGCAGACTCGCCACCGCGACGGACACTTTCGCACTTTCGCACTTTCGCACTTTCGCACTTTCGCACTTTCGCACTCACGCACTCACGCACTCACGCACTCACGCACTCACGCACTCACGCACTCACGCACTTCTCCCCGGAGGCACCGCCCATGGACGAAAGCTGGCGCGACAACCTCGTCACCACCGAGGCGGGGATCGCGGAAATCATCCGCAACACCCGGCGCGTGGCCGTGCTGGGGATCAAGACCGAGGCGCAGGCCGGGCAGCCGGCGTTCTACGTCCCCGAGTACCTGCACCGCGCCGGGGTCGACGTGGTCCCCGTCCCCGTCTACTACCCCGACGTCACCGAGATCCTGGGAAAGAAGGTGTACCGCAACGTGGCCGACATCCCCGGCGAAATCGACCTGGTGGACGTCTTCCGCCGCTCGCAGGACGTGCCTCCCCACCTGGACGACCTCCTCGCCGCAAAACCCAGGGCGGTGTGGATGCAGAGCGGCATCCGCCACGATGAGGCCGCCCGGCGGCTGGCCGAGGCCGGCATCAAGGTGGTCCAGGACCGCTGCCTGATGGTAGAGCACCGCCGCTACGCGTGACCGCCTCTGCAACGCCCTCGGCGGATTGAGAAGCGTTCTCATCCGATTTCCCCTGCAGGCCCGTGTCCGGAGGCGTTCCGGACCGGGCCTGCAAGTGTGCTTGCCGCAAGAAGTTGGATCTTGTAGGGAAAACACCTACACAGGGTGAGGGCAAACCTGATGTTGCCGCCCGCCTGTGCCCGTGTTATATGGGGGTGCTCCGCACGGCGGACGGGATTTTCCGGACCCGGTGAGCCGGCGCGAGCGCCGCGCGCGGACAGGCAGCGATGCCTGCCGCGCGCGGCACATGGTATTCTCCGTTCAGGCAGACGATGACCAGAGCTCTTCGCATCGCAGCGCTGGCGCTGCTCCCGGTGGCGGCGGCCGGTTGCCGCGACTACAAGCCGGCGCCCCCGCCCGAGCAGCCCATCGCGTTCTACCACAACGTGCACGCGGGGCCCGTGCAGGAGGGCGGCAACGCCATCCCGTGCATGTACTGCCACTACACGGCCGACCGCTCGGTGGACGCGGGGATTCCCAGCGTGCAGCTGTGCGTGGGGTGCCACGTCCCCGGCAGCAGCGCGCCCACCGCGCTGCGTGGGCAGGCCCAGCTGGCGTTCCCCAGGGTCAAGGGGAACGACAGCACGTGGTACCGGGAAGGGCTCAAGCTGCTGAACTACTGGAAGAACGGGGAGGGGATCCCCTGGGTGCGCATCCACAAGCTGCCGGAGCACGCCAGGTTCCCGCACTACACGCACGTGAACGTGGGGCTGGAGTGCCAGACGTGCCACGGCCCCGTGGAAGAGATCGAGGAGATGTACCAGTTCTCGTCGCTGCGCATGGGGTGGTGCATCGACTGCCACCGCGGCAACATGGAAATTTCGGCCAAGGAAGAAGCCGCCGTGCAGGCCCGCTCCACGTTCATCCGCCGCTTTCGCGCGCTCGACGCCGCCGGCGGCGACCGGCGCGGCCAGCTGGCCACCTATCCCAACCAGCGTGCGTCCACGGACTGCATGGTCTGCCACTACTGATGCGGCGGCCGATGAGAAGGATGGCGAGGAGACAGCATGTCTGACGTAACGTCCGAGGGAATGAAGAGGCGCACCTTCCTGAAGGTGCTGGGCGCGTCCGGGGCGGCCACGGCCACGGTGGGGTGCTCCACCCGCGAGGTGGAGAAGCTGATCCCGTACGCGGTGGCGCCCGAGGAGATCGTTCCCGGCGTGCCCACCTGGTACGCCAGCACCTGCCGCGAATGCCCCGCCGGGTGCGGCATCCAGGTAGAGACGCACGAGGGGCGCGCCACCAAGGTGGAGGGCAACCCGGTGCACCCCGTCAGCCACGGCAACCTGTGCGCCCGCGGCCAGTCGTCCGTGCAGGGGCTCTACCACCCCGACCGCTACCGCGGCCCCTCGGTGATGGAGTTCGGCGTGGACCAGCCGCGCGACGTCTCGTGGAGCCAGGCCCAGCGGGTGGTGGCCGAGGAGATTCGCCGCGCGCCGCGCGGCAGCGTGGTGTTCCTGACCGGCGACTACCGCGGCACCATGGACACCCTGGCCGACCAGTTCACCGCCGCCATCGGTGCGCGGCGGGTGCGCTGGGCGCCGCTGGAAGACGCGCCGCGCGACCTGGACTTTGCCGACGCCGACCTGCTGGTGTCGTTCGGCGCCGACTTCCTGGAGACCTGGGGGTCGCCCGTGGACTACGCGTGGCAGTTCGCGCAGATGCACGGCTACCGGGGCGGCCGCCGCGGCCGCTTTGTCTGGGTGGGGCCGCACCGCCCGCTGACGGGACTGAACGCGGACCTGTGGATCCAGACGCGCCCGGGGACGGAAGTCCTGGTGGCCCAGGCGCTGGCCGGCGGCGGCGACGTGAACCAGATCGCGCAGCAGACCGGGCCCGCGGAGGGGGTGCAGGAGCGCGCGCGGGCGCTGCAGACGCTGCGGCAGTGGTGGGGCGAGTCTGCGCGCAAGGTGGCCATGGGCCCCGGCACGTCGCTGCAGGGCCCCAACGGCGAGGCCGTGCGCTCGGCCGTGGCGCGGCTCAACGGCCGCGCGGCCACGCCGCTGGCCGACGCGCGCCCCGTGCAGCAGCTGGTGCAGATGATGAACGCCGGGCAGGTGCGCGTGATCCTGATGGACGCGCACAACCCGGTGTACACCCTTCCCGGCGGGCTCAGGTTCGCGGAGGCGCTGGCGAAGGTTCCGGTGCGGGTCAGCTTCAGCACCTTCCCGGACGACACCAGCGCGATGGCCACGCACCTGCTGCCGCAGAGCCACTTCCTGGAGCGGTGGGACGACTACGTCCCCACGCCCGGGGTGTTCGAGCTGGTGCAGCCGGCGATGAGGCCGATCTTCAACACGAAGTCGCTGGGCGACATCCTGCTGGGCATTTCGGCGGACCTGGGGGTGACCCCCACCACCGGCGGCGCGCCGGCGGCCGACTGGCTGGACTACCTGCGCGCGGCGTGGGCCGGGCGCGCGGGCTCGCCCGAGGCGTGGCGCGCGGCGCTCAAGCGCGGCGGCGTGTTCCCCGCCGGCGCGGAGGAGGGGGTCACGGGGACGGGCGCGCTGGGGTTCGTCCCCATCACCCCGCCCGCGGGGCTGCCCCCCGTGCCGCCCGACGCGGCGGCCGACCTGCCGCCGCGGCCGGACACGGTGGGCGCGGCCATGGAGAACTCGGACCTGCCGGCCGACGCGGGGCCGCAGGTGGTGCCGCCCCCCGCGCCCGCGGGCGCCGGGGGATACCAGGACCCGCGGTACGAGGGCGCGCAGGACGGGCTGCACCTGGTGGTCTACCCGTCGATGCGCTTCTACGACGGGCGCACGGCCAACCGCCCCTGGCTGCTGGAACTGCCGGACCCCGTGGCCAAGGTGTCGTGGGACTCGTTCATCGAGATCCACCCCGCCACCGCCGCGCGGCTGGACATCAAGCAGGGCGACGAGCTGGAGGTCACCTCGCCGCACGGCTCGGTGACGGCGCGCGCCTACGTCTACCCCGGCGTGGTGCGCGACACGGTGGCCATCCAGATGGGGCTGGGGCACCAGGCGTTCGGGCGCTGGACGGAGGGGGTGGGCGTGAACCCCATGCGCCTGCTGGGCACGCTGGACCCCGCCACGGGCGCGGTGAACCACGCCGGGATGCGCGTGGCCGTGCGCAAGACGGGCCGGGGCAACGTGCGGCGCGCCTTTCCGCAGGGGCTGGTGGAGCAGGGCGTGCGCGTGCAGCACGACCGCCGCATCGCGCAGGCCGTGGGGCTGGCGACGCTCACCCGGCTGGACCAGGCGGGCCCGGGCACGATCCCCGGTGAAGACCAGGTGGTCGAGGAGCTGAAGGGCGGCGGCGGCTTCGTCCCCGAAAAGGTGCAGACGGACCCCGCGTCGTCGTATCCGCCCCCGGGGACGGAGTACGGCGAGTACATCGACACCGACACCCGCTGGGGGATGGTGATCGACCTGGCGCGGTGCATCGGCTGCGGCGCCTGCTCGGTCGCGTGCAGCGCGGAGAACAACGTCCCCGTCGTCGGGCCCACGGAGGTGCGCAAGGGGCGCGAGATGTGGTGGCTGCGCATCGAACGCTACTTCGGCGTCAGCCGCCACCCCGAAGAGGCGCTGCGCGAGAACGCCACCGACGACGTGCGCTTCCTTCCCATGCTCTGCCAGCACTGCGGGCAGGCGCCGTGCGAGCCGGTGTGCCCCGTGTACGCGGCGTACCATACGCCCGACGGGCTGAACGGGCAGGTGTACAATCGCTGCGTGGGCACCCGCTACTGCGCGCAGAACTGCCCGTGGAAGGTGCGCGTCTTCAACTGGTTCACCTACGAGTTCGCCGAGCCGCTGAACTGGCAGCTGAACCCCGACGTGACGGTGCGCGAGAAGGGCGTGATGGAAAAGTGCACGTTCTGCGTGCAGCGCATTCACGAGGCGGAACGCAACGCCGCGGCCGAAATGCGCCCCGTGCGCGACGGCGACGTGGTGCCCGCGTGCGTGCAGACCTGCCCCACCGAGGTGTTCGTCTTCGGCAACTTCTCGGACCGGGAGAGCGCGGTGGCCCACGCGGCGCGCACCAACCGCGGCTACCGCGCGCTGGGCGAGCTGAACACGCACCCGGCCATCGTCTACCTGAAGAAGGTGACCCTGCACGAGCCGGAGAACGGCGGGCACGAGCCGGTGGCGCACGGCGCCGGCGCGGTGGACCACGGCGGCAGGGACCACTCGGAGGGGGCCAACGCCGCGGGCGGCGGCACCGAGAACATGCCGCAGGGCGGCCAGAGCGAGGGAGGCCACTGAGATGTCGGTCGTTGAACCGTCGACCGTAACGCGCTCCGCCTTCCACCCGGACGTCGAGAGCTACGAGCAGGTAAACCGCGACGCCATGCGGCTGCTCACCCGCCCCGGCAAGGGGTACGTGGCGCTGCTGGCCATGTCGGTGGCGCTGGTGGGGCTGCTGGTGTTCGCGGAGCTGCACAACATCATCTACGGCCTGGGGATGGTGGGCGACAACTGGGCCGTGATGATCACCACCTTCGTGTTCTGGGTGGGCATCGGCCACGCGGGCACGCTGATCTCCGCCATCCTGTACCTGTTCCGCGCGCCCTGGCGGCAGGCCATCTACCGCTTCGCCGAGGCGATGACGGTGTTCGCGGTGCTCACCGCGGCGCTGTTCCCGCTGCTGCACATCGGCCGCCCCTGGTTCTTCTACTGGCTGCTGCCGCTCCCCAGCCAGCGCGGGATCTGGCCCAACTTCCGCAGCCCGCTGCTGTGGGACGTGTTCGCGGTGACCACGTACCTCACCGTGAGCTCGGTCTTCTTCTACATCGGCCTGATCCCCGACATCGCCGCCGCGCGCGACAGCACCACCGACCCCATGCGCAAGAAGGTGTACGGGATCCTGTCGCTGGGGTGGCGGGGGACGGACCGCGAGTGGCGCCACTTTACCCGCGCGTACCTGTTCCTGGCCGCCCTGGCCACGCCGCTGGTGCTCTCCGTGCACTCGGTGGTGTCGTGGGACTTCGCCGTCTCCATCGTCCCGGGCTGGCACACCACCATCTTCGCCCCGTACTTCGTGGCGGGCGCCATCCTCTCCGGCGTGGCCATGGTGGTCACGCTGATGGTGCCGGTGCACAAGATCTTTCGCCTGGGGGCGTACTTTACGCCGGTGCACTACGACCGGCTGGCCAAGCTGCTGCTGCTTACTTCATTGATCGTGGGCTACGCCTACGGGATGGAGTACTTCATGGCCTACTACTCGGGCGAGCTGTACGAGCGCGACGTGTTCTGGGACCGCGTGACGGGCGACTACTGGTGGGCGGGGTGGAGCATGATCACCTTCAACGCCATCGTCCCGCAGCTGCTGTGGATCAAAAAGATCCGGCAGAACCTGAACGCGTTCTTCATCATCTCGGTGTTCGTGAACATCGGGATGTGGTACGAGCGCTTCGTGATCATCGTCCCCTCGCTTTCGCACAGCTACGAGCCCTGGAAGTTCTGGAACATGCACATGACGTGGGTTGACGCGTCGCTGCTGCTGGGCTCGTTCGGCTGGTTCTTCATGTGGTTCCTGCTGTTCCTGCGCTACCTGCCGGGGCTGTCGATGGCCGAGATCAAGGAGGTGCTGCCGCCGCCCATGAAGCACCACGCGCCGGAGCAGCTCGCGCACGACGAGGCCGAAATGGTGGCGGAGACCCTCCCCACCGGCTACAAGGAGCGGGAGGTACGATGAGCAAGCTGCGCACGGGCGTGCTGGGGGTGTTCCCCCACCTGGACACCGCCACGGCCGCCATCCGGCGGCTGCGCAAGGAGGGGTTCGAGCTGACGGTCTACTCGCCCACCCCTCGCCACGAGGTAGAGGAGGCGCTGGGTACCAAGGAGAGCCCGGTCCGCATCTTTACCCTGGTGGGCGCGTTCACGGGGACGGCGGCGGGAACGGCGCTGGCCACCTGGGCGTCGATCGAGTGGCCGCTGGTGGTGGGCGGCAAGTCCATCATCGCGCTGCCGGCGTTCAGCGTCATCATGTTCGAGCTCACCATTCTGCTGGGCGCGCTCAGCACGGTGGCGGGGCTCTTCATCCTGGGCCGCATTCCCCACCTGGGCCCGGCCGAGGCGCCCATGTACCACCCGTCGTTCACGGCGGGCAACTTTGGCGTGTTCGCGCACGCCCCCCGCGACCGCTACGGCGACGTGCAGCGGATCATGAGCGAGAGCGGATCGGAGGAGGTGCTCGTTGACCAGCGCTAACCTGGCGCGCGCGGCGGCGTTCACCGCCGCCTTCACGCTCTCCGCCGCGTGCACCGACTGGGCGGGGTACGACATGGACGTTGCGGCCGGCGCGGTGCCGGCGTTCAGCACCATGCGCAGCGACGTCACCCCCGATCCGTACCAGATGGTGCGCGAGCCGGTGCCGGGGACGGTGCCCTCGCTGCACCCGCTGGGCGACGTGCCGGCGCCGTACACGCAGTCGCAGATCGACAGCATCGCGCCCACGCTCACCAACCCGCTGCCGCGCAACGCGCAGGTGCTGGCGCGGGGCAAGCTGCAGTACGAGCGCAACTGCTCCGTGTGCCACGGCGCGCTGGGCGACGGCCAGGGGAGCGTGATCGACGCGCAGACCAAGTTTCCGTACGCGCCGGCGCTGAACGCGGGCCCCTCGCAGGCCCACTCCGACGGCTACCTGTACGCGGTGATCGATGTGGGCCGCGGCCTGATGCCCCCGTACGGCCCCCGCATGACGCACCTGGACCGCTGGGCAGTGGTCAGCTACCTGCGGCAGCTGCAGGGCACGCTGGAAACGCGCAACCCGCCGCCGCCGGTGTCGCCGGTGGGGGCGCGCGTGGACCAGGTGCCCGCCGTGGAGCCGCAGCCGACCGCGACCCCGCCGGCGACGGTGGAAAACCGTCCCCCCAGCACCGTGCCCTGACCGCAAGCGAGAGATGGCTCACAACGATACGTATCCGCCGCGCGACCTGCCGCTGCGGTTCGCGGCCCCCTCGGCGCTGGTGACCTTCGGAGGCCTGCTGCTGGCGCTGCTGGCCGTGCTCCTGTTCGCCTGGAGGGTGATCTACGGCGACAAAGCCGCGGCCGCGCGGGCGTGGAACGCGCTGCACTTCAACTGGATGTTCTGGTCGTCGGTGGCGATCGGGATGGTGATCTTCGCGGTGGCGCTGCACCTGACCAACGCCCGCTGGGCCTGGTCCATCAAGCGCTTTCCGCTGGGCGGGGTGGCGTTCCTTCCCGTGTCGCTGATCCTGTTTCCGATCATGCTGTTCGGCGGCAGGCACGTGTACTTTCACCACTGGCTGCCGCACGAGGAGGACGGGCACGTGGTGAACCCGATGGCCGGCGATGCCATCCTTGAAGCCAAGGCGGGGTGGCTGGACTTTCCCTTCCTGATGGGACGCGACCTGGTGGCGCTGCTGGTGCTGTACGGACTGGCCACGCTCTTCGCGTACCACCAGCTGCGGCCGGACGTGCACGGGCTGGACCGGGCGGGGCGGCGCGGGTGGCCGTACGGGTGGCTGGGGCGCGGGGCGGGGGACGACGTGGCGGCGGTGGCGGCGGACAGCTACCGGCGCAACCAGAAGATCGGCGTGTTCGCCGCGCTGGCGTTCGCCTTCCTGTGGGGGCTGATCGCCATCGACATCGGGATGACCACGCTGCCGCACTTCTTCAGCACCATGTTCCCGGTGGCGTTCTTCGTCAGCGCCTTTCACTCGGCGCTGGCGATGACGATCGTGATGGTGGTGATCTACCGGCGGTCGCTGCGGCTGGAGCCGTGGATCACGGCGCGCCAGTTCCACGACATCGGCAAGCTGCTGTTCGCCTTCGCCGTGTTCTGGATGTACATCAACTGGTCGCAGTACGTGGTGATCTGGTACGGCCTGCTGCCGCACGAGCAGGAGTACTTCGTCCGCAAGTTCAACGCGCCGTTCGGGCCGGTGGTGATGGCCGCGGTGATGATGATCTTCGTGCTGCCCTTCTTCGGGCTGCTGCCGCGCTCCATCAAGAAGATGCCGGAGATCCTGGCGGGGTTCGCGGTGCTGGTGCTGATCGGCCACTGGCTGGAGCGCTTCCTCCTGGTGACGCCCAACATCTTCGACGACCTGCACGCGCTGCCGCTGGGGCTGCTGGAGATCGGGATGGCGCTCGGGTTCCTGGGAGCGTTCGTGGCGTGCTACACCTGGTTCCTGCGCACCTTCCCGGTGCTGCCGTCACCGGTGTCGCTGGCGGCGGTCCCCACCGGCCTGGTGAGCGTCGGCGCCCGCACCAAGGTCGCCGAGGTCTGAGCGGCGGGGCTGCGGCGAGGGCTGATGCGGCGCGACGCCGAACCCGCTGGACGGAGGAGATGACGACGATCCCGCGGCTTCCGTACGGAGGCCGCGGGATCGGTGCTTGTGGGGAGCACGGGCATCGAATGCGGCGTTCCCGGACGGCGCGGCATCCCCCTGCCCCGGGTCGCACGCGCGGTCGCACACCCGGGTCGCGCCCGGGTTGAAACCCGGGGCTGGAACTGCCATAAGCCCCGCCCAATGCTCGCCAAAGGCTCGCAGGCGGGGCTTCGACCGTGTGCCTCCGTGGCGTGCCGTC
>JAHWJJ010000153.1 GCA_019348475.1 Gemmatimonadota bacterium
GTAGCACCCGCTGACGCCGCTCCGCCGGCCCGACCCGGCACCCGTCTTTCCACAGGCACGCGCATGGCCGAAGCAGAGGTCCGCCGCATTATCTGGAGGTCCGCCGACGTGGCGCGCGTATTCGCCATGGGAATGCTGTTCCTGTTCCTGTGGCGCTTCTTCTGGATCGTGCACAGCGCGCTGTTCATCGTCATGCTGGCCATCCTCATCGCCATCGTGATCCACGCGCCCGCGCGGCTGCTGACCCGGGTGGGGATGCCGTTTCGCCTGGCGCTGCCGCTGATGGTGGTCGTCTTCGTGGGATCGCTGGTGGGGCTGATGGTGGCGATGGTCCCGGAGCTGATGGCGCAGGTGCGCCTGCTGGCCACCCAGCTGCCGGAGACGCTGGACCAGGTGCAGGTGTGGTTCCGGCAGCAGACGGGGCAGGGGCCGGAGTCGCAGCTGTCGCGGTCGCTGAGCGCGCAGGTTTCCGGAGCCATCAGCCGCTTCGTCCCGCTGGCGTTCAACATGATCACCACGCTGCTGGGCTCGTTCGCTATCATTGTGCTGGCCACGTTTTTCGCGGCGCAGCCCGACGTGTACCGCGACCTGCTGCTGCGGTTCGTCCCCGCCGAGTCGCGCGACCAGTGGACACGGCTGTACGAGGAGGCGGGACGCAACCTGCGCCGCTGGACGCTGGGCAAGGCCGTCACCATGCTGGGGATCGGCGTCGTGACGTACGTGGGGCTGACGCTGCTCGGCATTCCCGGCGCGCTGGCGCTGGCGGCGTTCGCGGCGCTGATGGAGTTCATCCCCAACTTTGGGCCCACCATCGCGGCGGCGCCGGCGGTGGTGGCGGCGTTCGCCATTTCGCCGCGGGCGGCGCTGTACGTGGCCGCGTTCTACTTCCTCCTGCAGCAGGTGCAGAACGCCATCACCGTTCCGCTGGTGGAGCGGCGCGCGGTGAACATTCCCCCCGCCATGCTGCTGGTGTGGCAGCTGATGCTGGCGGTGGGATTCGGCATTCTGGCGCTGTTCGTGGCGACGCCCCTGCTGGCGGTGCTGGTGGTGGCCATCCGCATTCTGTACCTGGAGCCGTCGGAGGAACGGCAGATGTGGAACCGGCGCGAGGGCGAAACCCCGCCGGCGCTGCCCGACTCGCAGCCGCCGCACACGCCCGCCCTTCCTGAAGGGGCCTGATACCGTTTATCGTGGTTCTCTTGGTGCATTCGAGGCCGAAACGGCGTCTCACGCGGAGGGCGCGGAGGGCGCGGAGGGGCGCTCCGCGAAACGTGCAGTAGAAACTGTCAGTGCACAGTAGACCGCAGGAATGCGGTAGAGACGGGACGCCGGCTCCCAGCGCCAGGGCCGACCATCAGCACGGCGGAGCAGATTCCTCGGTCGGAACTGACAATCGCGTTTCGACCAACACCTTCTCTTCCCTCCGAAACCAGATGCGTAGAGGCGCGAGAGAGCTTTCTTCCGCGCCTCCGCACCGCGCCCGCCTGCGGCCCGCTGTCAGGTGGCGCCGGGCACCGGCCCACGCCGGCGGTCCCAGCCGCGCCACCCCGCCCGGGTTCCGAGCCCCAGGTAGCCGGCCACGCGCCACGCGGCCAGCAGAAGCAGCTGGAGCGCGATGATGCGTCCGTCGAAGTGCACCGAGGCCACGCCGGCCAGGATCAGGTTCAGGTTGAGCAGGATGGCGCAGACCGCCGCGGGCACCAGCATCACGCCCGTGAGGAACGCGCTCGCGACGGCGACCTCCGCCAGCGGGATCAGGATGCACAGCACGACATCCATCCCCGTGGCCACCAGAACCTGCGCGACGGGCGGGTAGAACGAGAACGGCGCCGGCGTCTGTCCATCCGCCACCGCCTGCAGCAGGGCCTCCAGCGCATCGCCGCGCAGCCAGCCGCCGCGGAGCTTCGCGACCCCGAACTGCATCCAGATGGAGGCCAGGTAGATGCGCAGCACCAGCCACACGGGCGAGGTGAGGGGGCTGCTGAAGGGCCAGGCGATCAGGCCGAGAGGCCGGGAAGTACGGTCACGCATGGGGAAAGCATCCTGTCCGTGAGGAAACGACGTCCTGCTTCCTCCTGACAGTATGCGCCCCACACACCCGCCGCGTATGAGGAGAACTACCCAACCGCACGCGCGGCATCCCCCGATCCCCCGTACCGCAATCCCGCACGTGCACCCGTTGGATGTGCGGGGGATTTCCTTTCATCGACGCGCCCGCGTGTACGACCCGCGGGGTTGCGATGGGGTGCAGACGGAAGGGATCGTGCGAGTTACCCGGCGTCCTCGGCCCGGGGCCGCGGCTGCCAGGTGACCTCGTCCACCCCGGCCCGGTGGTTGAGCAGGCGCGCGCAGACGAAAAGGAAGTCCGAGAGGCGGTTCAGGTAGGTGAGCACGTCGGGGCGCACCTCTTCGTGGTGCGCCAGGCGAACGACGGCGCGCTCGGCGGCGCGGCAGGTGGTGCGGGCCAGGTGCGCGCGCGCCGCCGTCTCGTGCCCGCCGGGAAGAACGAAGGTACGCAGCGGCGGCACCTGCGCATCGTACTCGTCCAGCAGGCGCTCCAGCCGCCGCCAATCGTCCTCATCGATCGCGCGCGGCAGCCTGTACTGCAGCCGGCTGTCGGGCGGCGTGGCCAGCTCCGCCCCCAGGTCGAACAGGTCGTTCTGCACCTGCCGCAGCTCCCCCGCCATCTCGCCCGCGGAAAGCGAGACGACCAGCAGGCCGATGGTTGCGGACACGTGGTCCAGCTGCCCGTACGCCTCCACGCGCAGGTGGTCCTTGGACACGCGCTCTCCGCCGAACAGCGACGTCTGCCCCTGGTCGCCCTGGCGGGTGTACAGCTTGGACTTCTTCGGCATGGTTCCCCGATCAGCGCCGTTCGGCCACCAGCTGCAGGTAGCGCAGCCTGCCCGACGCGTAGAGGTCGATGGTGTGCTGCACGGCCTCGCGAAAGTCGTCCGCCATGCGCGCGCCCAAGGTGGCGTCCAGCGCGCGGATGCGCGGCGCGAAGTCGCGGTCGTAGGTGGATGCGAACAGGCGCCGCATCACCCCGGCGCCCACGTGCGTGTAGTCCGCCGGCTCCCCGCGCAGCGCGAAGCCGGCCTGGCGGATGGCGTGCAGCAGCTCGCCGTCCGTCATCCACTCCGGGCTGCTCCAGTGGTGGCGCAACGCGGCGCGGTCCGCCGCGTCCGCCACCGGGGTAAGCACCCAGTCGTCGAAGGCCAGGCGGCCGCCGGGGGCCAGCACGCGGTGCATCTCGCGCAGGGCGCGCGGCTTGTCGGGGATGTGGTAGAACATGTTGAACGTCCACGCGCAGGTGAACGCCCCTTCGCGCGCGGGAATGCGCTGCGCGTCCCCCAGCACGTACACCGCGCGCCCCGCGGGGCCGCCCAGCGACGCCGCCGTCCGCAGCTGCACCGCGCTCACGTTCAGCCCCGCCACCCGGCAGCCGAACTCATTGGAGAGCTGCCGCACGGCGCCGCCCACGCCGCACCCCACGTCCAGCACGGCGTCCGCCGGGCCGATCCCCGCCAGGCGCGCCAGGCGGCGCGTGCACTCGCGCGCGCCCTCCACCCAGCGCGGGCCGCTCCCCCAGACGCCGGCGTCGTCCACCATGGGCGGATGCAGCTGGTCTCCCAGCATCAGCCCCACGATCCCCGTCCCCGGCAGCGGTACCCCGTCCAGCCACGCAGCGTCGTAGTACTCCGCCGCCCGCGCGCCCGATGGCTCTCCGTCGAAAAGTTCTGTCACGCGCCACAACCTATCGGCGCGGCGGAACGGGAGACAAGCCGCGCCGGCAGGGAAGTCCACGGAGCGAGCACGCCTTCCTCCGCGGCCTGTCGCCGCGCCCAACGTCCCGTGTCAATCCGTTCCCACGGATCCGCGGACTCCAGGTAACGGGTTTCCCCGGTGTATCGGCGCGCATGAACGTGCCGTTACAGGTGTAACGGTCCACCGGGCGCGCGCAGAGGATCCCGGGGATGCTCGCGCTTTTAGGATCATTCTATTCATCGTGCCAGGCGCTCAGGAATACCGCCCAAAGCAGGAGAAGTAAACATTGACACATACTTCCGGCACGAATTTCGTGATGTATTACATCTGTCGAGAGCCCGCGAAGAGATGCTTCGCGTGGGGAACCCGGGTCCCGGAGCCGCGGGAGAGCCAGGCCGCAACGCACCGCGCGCACCCGGTCCCTGAAAGTACTCGATGGCGGCAACTCATACCTGGAAAGGATTTCCGGCGGGGCCCGCGCGGAGCCCGCTCCCACGCGTCGCAGGCGACCGGCGCACGTGAAGCACGATGTACCCGGCGGGACAGCCATCCCGCCGGTTCGCGGCCGAAGTCATTCATGGGATGAATAAAGCATGCCGGCGGCACTCTTCTCTTCGCGACCGCGAAGGGAGCTACTCAACCTGATTGAAAGAGAACCGACAATGTCGATCACGACCATGGACGTCTGGCAGAAGTTCTATCAGTCGCTGGCCGAGGTAGTCGCAGGCCCCGGCGCGTTCGACTCGAAGACGCAGGCGATCTCGTTCGCCGGCAACACGCTGCTCATCGACGTCGCGGATGCCGATCCGGCCATCAGCAACATGAACATCTTCTACTGCGGCAACGTGCTGCCGGCCTGGAGCCCGCACTACACCCCGCAGGGCGGACTGCTGTCGACCTACACGACGTTCCTCGACAACATCAACCTGGGGGGCGACACCAATCCCAACCTGCAGAGCCAGATCAATCTGGCTGCGTCTGCCATGAACGCCTCGCAGACGAACTTCATCGCGGTCCAGGGCCAGGCGATCACGGCCTGGCAGCAGGCCAAGCAGATCAACCCCAGCATCGACTTCAACACCTTCGTGCAGACGCAGTTTCCCACGTACATCCAGGCCAAGAACGACCTGCTGGGGAAGACGAGCGCCTGGCAGTCGCTGATGGTGCAGGCGTACGGCGCCGGATACACCGTGATCGTCAACGCGCGGAACAAGTGCAGCAGCACGGCCGGGGCGGCCGCCATCGACATGCCGAACTCCTACAACATGGCGGTCAAGTCCGGATCGACCGCGCCCGCCGGCAGCGGCCCGGCGGTGCTGCCGGGCCAGTCCCCGCCCCCCGCGGTTTCGACGCTGGTTTCGAGCTTCGCGCCCGCCTACGGCCTCGAGGCCTTTACGACCATCTACCAGGAGTGGCAGGCTAACAGCGTGAGCGGCACGCAGAACTTCGGGCCCATCACCGTCACCGGCACGTCGCAGGCGCAGCAGTGGGACAGCTACGGCTGGTCGGCCGCGGCCGCGGCCAGCTTCACTGATTTCTTCACGTTCACCGCCCAGGGCTCGGCGTCGAGCCAGACGCAGACCCTCAACACCCAGGGCTCACAGTTCAGCATCTCCGTCAAGTTCACCGGCCTCGCCACGGTTCCGATCAACCCCGGCCAGTGGTACGATGGAGGCATCGTCGAGACGTACAAGAACCAGTTGCTCGCGAGCGCGCCGCAGTTCTTCGGGGAGGGCGGCTCGATGGGACTGCTGCCGACCGACCTCATCATCGGCTTCGAGCCGACCATCACCCTGCAGATGGAGAACTCGGACTACAGCAGCTACAAGAGCACCTTCCAGGCGCAGGCGACCGCCTCGGTGAACATCGGCCCCTTCAGCATCGGGAGCGCTTCATACTCTACCTACTCGGACAAGGAGAGCGTGAGCTTCAACGACGAGAGCAACACCGTGGTGATCGGCCCGGTGAAGAGCACACTGCCGCTGCTGCTCGGCGTCATCAGCACCAAGCTGTAGCCGGACGTCCGGACGTCGAAGGCGGGGTGACTTCCGCCTCCTGATCGTCACACGCCTCCCACGGCGACCCGGGCTTGTGCCGGGACGCCGTGGGAGGCGGGCGTCGTCGTCCAGATCGTGAGCTTGCGGCCGAGCCGGCGCCGGGCGTTCCGCATCGGTTCTGCCGGTCAACCGCGGAGCGCCCGGGGAGAACGGCGCCCGCGGCGGTCAGGCGCACGGCGGCGGACCGTCGGCCTGCGTAGCCGCCGGGGTGGGTGCGCTCCACGGTGGATGACGACAACCTTCGCCGGCATCATCGATCCCGTTATCATGACCGGCGACGTCAATCCCATGATGATGAGAGCCATGCCGATCCCGCCGTTCAACATCGCCGACCCGCGCTTCAAGGCGGACCCGTATCCCACCTACACGCGGCTGCGGGAGGAGGCGCCGGTGCACCGGACGGCGCTGGGGCGCAGGCGCGGCGCCTGGCTGCTGACGCGCTACGACGACGTGGACGCGCTGCTGCGGGACCCGCGCTTCGCCAAAAACCCGGCGAACGCCCGCGGCGAAGGCGGGGGCGGCGACGCCATGTGGATGCCGCCGTTCCTGCGGCCGCTCGCGCGCAACATGCTGGACCTGGACGCGCCCGACCACACCCGGCTGCGGGGCCTGGTGCAGAAGGCGTTCACCTCGCGCATGGTGGAGGCGCAGCGCCCGCGCATCCAGGCGCTGGTGGACGAGCTGCTGGGGCGGGCGCGGCGGAACGGAAGGATCGAGTTGGTGGGCGAGTTCGCGCTCCCCATCCCCCTCACCATCATCTCCGAACTGCTGGGCGTTCCGCCGGCGGACCAGCAGCGCTTTCACCGGTGGACCACGCGCATCCTTTCCGCCAGCGGCCCCGCGGATCTGCTCGCGCTGCTGCCGTCGGTGTGGATGCTGTTCCGGTACCTGCGCCGCCTGTTCGCCGCCCGCCGCGCCGAGCCGCGCGACGACCTGATCACCGCCCTGGTGCAGGCGGAGGAGGAGGGGGATCGGCTGGACGAGGACGAGCTGCTGGGGATGGTGTTCCTGCTGCTGGCCGCCGGCCACGAGACCACGGTGAACCTGATCGGGAGCGCGGCGCTGGCGCTGCTGCGGCACCCGGACCAGGCGGCGGCGCTGCGCGCGGACCCGTCGCTCATCCGGACGGCGGTGGAGGAGCTGGCGCGCTTTACCAGCCCGGTGGAGCTGGCGACGGAGCGCTACGCGCGCGACGACCTGAAGCTGCACGGCGTGCGCATCCGGCGAGGAGAGATGGTGCTGGGGGTGATCGGCTCGGCCAACCGCGACCCGGCGCACTTCGACCATCCGGACACGCTGCGGCTGGCGCGCGAGCCCAACCGGCACCTGGCGTTCGGCATCGGCGCACACTACTGCCTGGGCGCGCCGCTCGCGCGCCTGGAGACGCAGCTCGCCATCGGCGCGCTGCTGGAGTGCGCGCCGGGGTTGCGGCTGACGGTGGCCGCGGAGGCGCTGCGCTGGCGCAGGCACGCCTTTCTCCGCGGCCTGCGCGAGCTTCCGCTGGCGCTTTGACCGGGGGGAGGAAAGTCGGGATACCGCGAGTAGGACGTGGGGGCGCAGGCCACCAGACCGGCGAGTGGATTCCTCGGTCCGCGCCAGGCGATGTGCCGGCAGCACAGGCCGGTGCGGCGCCTCCTTCGGAATGACGGACTCCATCCGGATTCAGTAACAGACGGGCTTGTCCTCGCCTCAGGGGGCTACCCCCGCCGGCGGACGAGCGAGGGGAGATCCTCGTAGTCGGCGGTGCGGGGCAGGGACTGGAGAATGGACGCGAGCCCGGCCGGCGGGGCGATGGGCTTGCGCGTGTCCAGGTCCATCCACCCGCCCTGGATGGTGAGCACCGCCGCCTCGCGTCCGTCGGAGCGCAGCACGTCCTGGTGCACCCGCCAATGCGAGACGTCGGGCGACAGCCCCGCGCAGCGGACGGTCACCCCTACCTCGTCGCCAAAGAGCACTTCGCGCTTGTAGCGGATCTCCTCGCGCATCATCACCGGCCCAAAGCGCAGCGCCTCCAGCCGCGCCTGGTCGAACCCGTGCGCCGCCAGCAGGCGAAAGCGGGCGTGGGTGGCGTAATCGCTGAAGGCGGTGTTCCGCACGTGCCGGTTGCCGTCCAGGTCCGACCAGCGCACCTCGAAGCGGCATTCGAACCACTCGCCGTCCGACATCTTACCTCGTTCGTGGGCGGTTTGCGGCTGCGCATCGCGTCAAAAACCGGAGCCGGGGATCGCACCAGCCCGCGCGCATCAGGCGGGCGCCGGCGGACGGGCGGAGGGCGCGTACACGCCGCGGTGCACGCGCTCCATCGACCGCTCGGGATGGGCCAGCGGCGTAAAGCCGAACTGCGCGTAGAGTCCGTGCGCGTCGTTGGTCAGCAGCGACCACCGCCGCAGCCCCTGCAGATCGGGATGCGCCGTGACGGCCTCCATCATCCACTTCCCGAGCCCGCGCCCGCGGTACGCCTGCAGCACGTAGACGTCCGCCAGGTACGCGTACGTGGCGCGGTCCGTCACGGCGCGCGCGAACGCCACCTGCGCCGCGCCGTCGAAGACGCCGACGCACAACGAGTGCTGGATGGCGCGCGCCACCACCTCGCGCGGAATGCCGCGCGCCCAGTACGACTCGCCGCTCAGGTACGCGTGGACGGCGTCCACGTCCATCTCTTCCGTCAGCGTCGACAGGCGCAGCGTGCCGCGGACGTCGGTCATGGGACGATCAGGTGGTGATCCGGAAAGGCGCGCAGGCCTGCCACTTGCGGTGAAACAAAAAGCGCGGGCGTATCCGCGGCGCGGGTGTCATCCTTTACGCACTCCACTCACAGCCCGGGAGGACTCATGGGCGGCAACAAGATCGCGTACAAGGAAGCGTTCGAACAGGCCCGGTCCGGCAAGCGGCGGTCGCTGCTGCAGCGGCTGCTGCTTCCGTTCCAGGACCACTACACCCGGACCTCGCGCGAGCAGGGCGAGCGCGACGGCGCCGCGGCGCGCGACGAAGCGGCCTCCAGGGCGGGAAGCTCGCCCACGGCCGGCACGGCAAACTGACAGGCGTGCCCCGGCGGCACAGCCGGGGCCCTGTCCTTTCTCGTGCCCCGACAGGTGAACGCCCCTGCCGCGCAGTGCTACGCGTGGTGGCGCGGGCTGACGAACCTCCCGCAGATCATGCCGGATGTGGAGCAGGTCGTGCCCAAGCACGGCAGCACGCAGGTCACGCACTGGAAGGTGCACGGCCCGCTCGGCAGGACCGTCGAGTGGGACGCGACCATCGTCGAAGACGTGCCGAACACCCGCATCGCCTGGGCCACCGAGGACAGCAGCGCCGCGGACGTGAAGAACGCCGGCGCGGTCCGCTTCGACGACCACGGCGCCAGCACCGGTATCGAGGTCAGCCTGCAGTACGACCCGCCCGGCGGGGTGCTCGGCGACCGCTGGCAGAAGCGCTCGCTGCTCCTTTTCACTCAG
>JAHWJJ010000495.1 GCA_019348475.1 Gemmatimonadota bacterium
ACTTCACCCCCTGGTCCGGGTCGAACTTGCGCGCGGCCGTCACCAGGCCGACGTTGCCTTCCTGGATGAGGTCCGCCAGGGAGACGCCGCGGTTCTGGTACTTCTTTGCGACGGAGATCACGAAGCGCAGGTTGGCCCGCACCAGCTCGGCCACGGCCACCTCGTCGCCCGCCTGCGCGCGCTTGCCCAGCTCGATCTCCTGCGGGCCGGTCAGCAGCGAGTGCGTGCTGACCTCCTTGAGGTACTGGTCCAGGCTGGACTGGTCTTCGGCGGCCACGGCGAAGCCCGCATCCAGGCTGGGCGCCTGGCGCTTGCGCTTGCGAGCTCCCTTTCGCGTGGTCGTGGCCATGTCCTTGTCTTTCGTGCTCATTACGGTCAATCCACGCGCGCCCGCAAGGGGGCGCGAACCGTCGGATTCTGCAAAAGGTCTGCCGGGGGGAAACAAAGCCGCCCGGCGCTCAGGCGGCGTCGGGCGGCGGCGGGTGCGCGTGCACGGTGTGCTACGCGCGGCCTGTGCCGCCCCTCCCGCCGAATGCCGCCCACACGGGCATGCAAAGCCGCACCCGGATGCCTCCGGGCCGCGTCACGGTACCTTGGTGCAGGGCGAACGTCATCTCTGTAAAACCAGCCGGTAGTTGATCTCGGCCGCCGCGGGCGGCGGAACAGGGGGGCACACGGTACGTTGCGGCTTCGCGTCCGTCAACGGTCTCGTTGCGCACCTTTCAAAGCACCCGCGCGCGCGGGCTCATCTGCATCGTACGCACCGGCGCGCGCAAGGTTCCGCCTCCCCGCCCCCTCCCTCGGCAAGGCCGCGGGGAGGGGCGAGGATGAGCGGCCGCGGACGGGGATCAGCGCGCCTGGCCGGCGCCGCCCCCCAGGCGGTAGCCGGCGCCGCGGGCGGCGAACCCCGGCTCCTCCGGAAGGCCCGCGTAGCCGCGCTGCGCGTAGTCGTCGCTGCGCATCTCCAGCTCCGCGGGGAACGCGGGGACGCCGGCCGGCGGCGCCTCCACGGCACCGAACGGAGGGTAGCCTTCACGGTGGGTGCCCGGCCGCTCCAGCTCCACCTCCACCTCCACATCGGTGCGGCCGCGGCGCCGCACGCCGGCCGCCACCACGGCGCTCAGCGCGCCCACCGCGGCCAGCCCCAGCAGGGTGGCGGCGGGGTTCAGCGCGGCGCGGGTGTAGGCGCTGGTGCGCATGACGTGGCCGTCGTAGTCGCCGCGCTGGCGCCCGTTCTCCAGCGGGGGCTGGTACAGCGTGTCGCGGCGGCCGGAGAGCGCGGGCTCGTCCTTCTGCTGCGCGTCGAACATGCTGCGCTCCATGAAGCGGTCCGTCAGCCGCGGGGCCAGGATCCCCATCATCGCGTTCACCCGTCCGCCGCCGCCCACGGTCACCGACCGCCGGGGGTGCGCGGCGCAGTACAGGATCGCGCGCGCCACCGTCTCCGGCCGGTACACGGGCGGCGGAAAGTCGGGCTCGCGCTCCATCAGGTTGCGCGCGTGCCGGGTGAACGGCGTGTCGATGGAGCCCGGCTTCACCAGCGTCACCACCACCGGGGCGCCTTCGTGCTCCAGCTCCATCCGCAGCGCGTCCGTGAACGCCTTGACGGCGTGCTTGCTGGCGCTGTAGTGCCCCTGCAGCGGGATGGCGCGGTCCGAGACGATGCTGCCGATGCTGATGAGCGCGCCGCCGTTCTGCCGCAGGTAGGGAAGGGCGGCCATCGCCCCGTTCACCATCCCCCAGTAGTTGGTGTCGAACAGGCGACGCGCGTCTTCCAGGGGCACGTCTTCCAGGCGGCCGTAGATGGAAACGCCCGCGTTGTTCACCCAGGTGTCCAGCCCGCCGAACTCGCGCAGCGCCGTCTCCACGATCCCCCGCACCTCGTCGGGGTTCGCCACGTCGGCCACGGCGCAGACGGCCTCGCCCCCCTCCGCTCGGATCTCGGCCACGATGCGGCGCAGCGCCTGCTCGTCGCGCGCGGCCAGCACCACCCGCGCGCCCCGCCGCGCGGCGGCGCGCGCGGTCGCCAGCCCGATGCCGCTGGAGGCGCCGGTGACCACCATCACCTGCTCCCGGAGCGGCTTCAGCGTAATCTGCATACCCATGTCTCCCATGCACTTGGACACTCTTTGCCAGGGCGGGGAGGGGATGCAAGCGATGGGCCCGGGGGTGAACGGGTGAACGGGTGAACGGGTGAAGGGGTGAAGGGGTGAAGGGGTGAAGGGGTGAAGGGGTGATGGGCTGATGGAGTGATGGACTGATGGAGTGATGGAGGGATGAGGTGCGGGGCCGGACGGGTGATCGGCCGGCGGGTCGCCTGCGTTTCGGGGATTGGGGCGTTGATTTGGTCGATGTGGGTGCGCCGCGCCCACCACGGGTCCGCGGCTGGAAATGCTATAAATGAAAGCCCCGCCTTGGGCTCGCGGAGGCTCGCCCGGCGGGGCTTCACCTGCTCTCGAGGCCTGGCAGGCGCGCGTGGCCTGCCTTCCGCGTGCCCGACGCCCGATTTACGGTGCGGGGCCTACGCGCGCGAGCGGTTGAAGCCCCGTTCGGCGAGTGTAACGAGCCGAGACGGGGCTTGTGGCCGTTCCAGCCGCGGGCTTCAGCCCGCGGTGCCCCGCGCGCGGGACCCGCCCCGTTCACCCGTTCACCCGTTCACCCGTTCACCCGTTCACCCGTTCAC
>JAHWJJ010000154.1 GCA_019348475.1 Gemmatimonadota bacterium
TGCGCGGATCGTTTGCGCTACTGCTTCAGATTCGTGGCGCCCACGACCCAGTAGCGGCCGGGGCAGCGGCTTTCCGCCAGTTCGCGCTTGCCCGCGGGCAGATCAGCCCCTTCGACGGTCGGCACCTCGCCGCCGCCGAAGCGGAACGGGCCGCCGATGCGCCCGATATCGCGCCTGAACGCATCCCTGACGTAGAGCCCGCCGTCGCGGCGCACCAGCGTGAAGCCGAAGGGCCACACCACGGTGTGCCGGTCCTGCGAATCCAGGCGCAGGCACCCCTGCTCGTCGCGATCCACGCGTCCCTCGAAGAGCGCCTGCATCACCACTTTCGTCGGCGACGCCTGGGTCAGGAGCACGGTGTCCGGCGGACCGGCCACGCCGTCCGGTGAGCATGCGTTGAGCGCCAGTGCGGCGAACCCGGGCAGCAGGGCACGGGGAACGGTGCGGAACATTGGCTTCTCCATCGTCGTCTCCAGGTGAACGGCGTCCCTGCGCACGTGCTGAGAACGTGCCACGCGGCCGATCGGTGACGCGGGCTCCATGGCCGGCGCTGCCTATCCTGTCAGCGGCTGCGGGTAACTTGCGTCGAGGGCAGCGGGCCCCTGAGATTACGTCGCTCTCACTCCACCACACCGATCCCGTCTCCATTCCCGATGACGAAACACCTGCTGCCTTTTGCCGCGGTCGTCGCGGCTGCGATCACCTGGCATGCGCCTGCACCTGCGCAGGATTCGCTGCCGGCGCTGCTGCCGTGGGGGATCAACGGCGCGGAAGTTTCGGCGGCGCTGGAGGCGAACCAGCTGAACGTGGTGCTCACGCGCGCCGGGCGCGACGTGCACGCGGCGTCCGCCGACCGGCACCTGCAGGCCGTCGCTATCCTCCGGAGCGACAGCCTGGTCGGTCTGGTCTACTTCCATCCCGAGAACGCACAGCTGAACGCGCTGGCCCTTTTCACGCAGGCGGCGTCGCGCGCGGAGCGTACGTACGGTCCGCCCTTCTGCCGCAAATCGGACCTGGCCGTGTGGACGCTGGAGGACGCCCGGCTCGAAGTGCGCCTGCGCCGCTCGGTGGGTGACGGCGCGCCGGGGGCGGAAATCCGCTACATCGGCCCGGGCTACGCGGAAGAGATGGCGCGGCGCACCACCTCGCGCCCCAGTACGCCGCGTCCGGCGTCCACCGGCCGTCCATCCGGACCGCGGCTGCTGGGCTCGCCCGTGCCCCCGCCGCCGACGTCCGAGCTCGGCGCTGCCCCCGCGCCCGCCTCGCCGCCGGAGGCCTGCGCGGCGACCGCGTAGACGCTGCGAATGTCCAAACGCTGACGGGGCTGCACAGCCGTGTGCAGCCCCGTCCCGTATCTGGACTCAGTCGCGGCCGGAGCCCGGGGCGTCCATGGTCCCCTCGTCGCCCCCGGGTGCATCCATGGTCCCCTCGTCGCCGCCGGGCGCGTCCATCGGCGTTCCCGCGCCGGGCGCACCGCCCTCGCCGCGTTCGCTGGCCATCTGACGGTCGCGTGGGCGGTCGGAGCCGTCGTTCGCCGGCGGGCCGCCCAGACCGCGGCCGCCCGCGCCTCCGCCGGAGCCGCCCAGGTCTCCGCCGCCCGCGCCGCTGGTGCTTCCGCCCAGGTCACCGCCGCCTTGCGGGGCCGCGCCTCCCCGTCCGCCGCCCATCCCCTGGCCCGGCTCTCCGCCGATCGGGTTCCCGTCCTGCATTGCATCCTCCTTCGCTGTCGTCACGGCCCGCGTCCGAGGATGCAAGTCGTTCGCCGGGAGGCGCGCAGCCCGCTAGGTTGAGGGAATAGCGAACAGGGAATAGGGAATAGCCTGCAACTGCACGGGCTGGGTGCCCACGCACTTTCGCACTTTCGCACTTTCACACCCACGCACCCCCTGAATGCACCACGTCACCGCCTTCGTCAGCCACGAAGACTGCTCCCGCCACGACACCGGGTGGAGCCATCCCGACCACCAGGGGCGGCTGCCGGCGATCGTGCGCGCGGTGCAGCGCGACATGGTGGCGCTCTGGGAGCCGCTGCGGCAGACGGAGGCGGTGCCCGCCACGGAAGAGGACCTGCGGCTGGTCCACACGCCTGCCTACATCGAGCGCGTCCGGGAGACGGCGAGGGATGGGGCGCGCGCGGAGCGGACGCTGGAGCTGGACGGCGTCCCCGTCTCCGGCGCGTCGTGGGACGCGGCGCTCGCCGGCGCCGGCGCCGCGCTGACGGCGGTGGAGGCGGTGCTCGGGGGCGAGGCGCGCAACGGCTTTGCGCTCGCGCGCCCACCGGGGCGCGGCGCGGGCGCGGACGCGGCGGGCGAGTGCTCGCTGTTCAACAACGTCGCCATCGCCGCGCGGCACCTGCGCGCGCGGCGCGGGGCGGGGCGCGTGCTCGTGGTGGCCTGGGGCGCGCGGCAGCCGGCGGCGCTCGCGCGCGTGCTGCAGGAGGACCACGGGATCCGGCTGATCTCCATCCACCAGCATCCGCAGTCGTTCCCCGACCCCGAAGCCACGGCCGATCATCCGCCGATCGACAGCGTCGCCCTGGCGCCCGGCAGCGGCGGCGATGCCTTCGCGGCGGCGCTGCGCGAGGCGCTGGAGGGGGTCCCGGCGGATGAATCCCCCGATTTCGTGCTCCTCTCCGCCGGGTTCGACGTGCTGGCGGCGGATGCGCACGGCTCTCTGGCGGTGGAGCCGGACGAGGTGCACGCCATCACCCTGGTCCTGCGCGAATGGACGGATGCGCGCGCCGCCGGCCGCCTGGTTTCCGTGCTGGAGGGCGGCTACGCGGCGCCCCAGACCGCGCGCGCCGTCATCCAGCACCTGCGCGCGTTGGCCGGGCTGCCGGCGGCGTAACGCGGCGTCGGGAGGCTCTGCCGACGGCGCGGACGAGGACCTCGCTCAAACCCGCGCCAGCGTGAAGCTAGCGGTGATCCCGCCTGCGCCGACCTTTAGCGCTGATCGCGAAGAGCCGCGGCGACAGCAAAAACTCGAGCGGCAGATCGATGCGTCGGATGCCTGCGCCGTGCCATTGTAGCTCACAGCAGGGGCACCCCGCTCCTGCGTAAGCCGTAGCGGGGATGGCGTTTGACAGCGCTGAACGGTGGCGCTAGGCTACCGCCCCCATGGCACACCGAGAGTTCCGAGACGCGGCGGGCGTCCGCTGGGAAGTGTGGGACGTGGTGCCCGGCGCGGTCACCGGCACCCCGCTTGTCGCTCCGCGAGAAGACCTGGCGGAGGGATGGCTGGTCTTCAGATCCGCCACTGAGCGGCGGCGCCTGTTCCAGCGCCCGCTCGGATGGGAACGGTACAACGACGAGCAACTGTCTTTCCTGTGCGGATTCGCTGTACCGGCGCCCGCCGAAGCATCCTAGACGGGAGCGCCACAACCAGGCCGACCGAACTCAGGGCATTGCCCCGTCCCGTCGCGTCCCGTCCGTTGCCCGTGCCCGGCGCGCGGTGTACCTTACGCGGGTTTGTGACGAAAAGGAACAAGCGTTCGCCAGCAAATAGCAGGATGCCCACCTACGAGTACCGCTGCCCCGAGTGCGGCAACGAGTTCGAGAAGTTCGGCAAGATGTCGGACCCGCCGGTGACGGAGTGCCCGAACTGCCAGGCCGAGGCCCAGCGCAAGATCAGCGGCGGCGCCGGGCTGCTCTTCAAGGGGAGCGGCTTCTACATCACGGATTACCGCGGAGAAGGCTACAAGAAGGCCGCCGAGAGCGACAAGGGCGGCTCCTCGTCCGGCGCCGGCGAGTCGAAGGGCGATTCCGCCGCGGCTCCCAAATCCGACGCGAAGCCTTCGGGCTCGTCGTCCGGCGGCTCCTCGTCCGGCTCGTCCCCGTCCGGCGGTTCGCCTTCCGGCGGCACGAGCAAGGGCGAGTAGATGGCGGTCGACCTGCTGTATGCCGAGATCCGGCGCGCCCTGCGCGACATGGGCGTCGAGGAGGACGTGGCCATCGCGCTGGAGCGCCCGCGCAACCCGGAGCACGGCGACTGGGCCACCAACGTGGCCATGACGCTCGCGAAGCCGCTGCGCCGGCCGCCCCGGCAGATCGCCGAAGAGCTGGTGCAGCGCATCGACCGCGCCGGCGCCGGCATCCGCAGCGCCGAGGTGGCCGGGCCCGGCTTCATCAACTTTCGCGTCTCCCCCGACTACCTGCGCGACGGGCTGGTCCGCATCGTCCGCGCAGGCGACCGCTACGGGCGTTCGCAGGCGGGGCGGGGGCACCCCGTGAACGTGGAGTTCGTCTCCGCCAACCCCACGGGGCCGCTGCACGTGGGGCACGGGCGCCAGGCCGCCCTGGGCGACGCCGTGGCCGAGCTGCTGGCGTGGGCCGGGTGGAAGGTGCACCGCGAGTACTACTACAACGACGCGGGCGAGCAGATCAACAAGCTCACCCGCAGCGTGTGGGCGCGCTACCAGCAGGCCGTGGGCAACGACGTCGCCTTTCCCGCAGATGGCTACCACGGCACCTACATCGGCGAGATCGCCGCGGAGCTGGCGGCGGAGCACGGCGACCGCTGGAAGGGCGACGAGTCCGCCGAGGCGCTGGACGCCGTCCGCGTGCACGCCGTGGCGCGCCTGCGCGACCAGCAGAACCGCGACCTGGACGGGTTTCGCGTCCGCTTCGACACGTACTTCCTGGAATCGTCGCTCTACACCTCCGGCCGGGTGGAAGACACCATCCGCCGGCTGCGCGAGACGGGGTACGTGTACGAGAACGACGGCGCCGTCTGGCTGCGGACCACGGAATTCGGTGACGACAAGGACCGCGTGATGGTCAAGTCCACCGGGCACCCCACGTACTTTCTGCCGGACGTGGCCTACCACGTCACCAAGTGGGAGCGGGGGTTCCACCGCGCCATCAACGTGCAGGGGAGCGACCACCACGGCACCACCGCACGCGTCCGCGCCGGGCTGCAGGCGCTGGGCCTGCCGGCCGGCTACCCCGAGTACGTGCTGCACCAGATGGTACTGGTGATGCGGGGCGGCGTGGAGGTAAAGTTCAGCAAGCGCGCCGGCGACTACGTGACCATGCGCGAGCTGTACGACGAGGTGGGGGTGGACGTCGCGCGCTACTTCTTCCTGATGCGCCGGGCGGAGGCCCAGCTCACCTTCGACCTGGACCTGGCGCTGGAGCAGTCCGACCGCAACCCGGTCTACAAGATCCAGTACGCGCACGCGCGCCTGGCCAGCATCTTTCGCCGCGCGGAGGTGGATCCGGCCGCGCTGGACCCGGAGTCCGCGGACCTGTCGCTCCTTGCGCACGAGAGCGAGGCGGAGCTGATCAAGCTGCTGCTGCGCTTTCCGGAGGAGATCGAGTCGGCGGCCGAGGCGCACACGCCGCACGCCGTCTGCGCGTACCTGGAAGAGCTGGCGGGCGCGGTGAACAGCTGGTATCACGCCGGCAACCGCGACGCATCGCTGCGCGTCCTTGGCGACGAGGTGTCGCAGGAGCAGTCGCGGGCGCGGCTGGTGCTGTCGCGCGCGGTGCAGGTGGTGCTGCGCAACGGCCTGGCGGTGCTGGGGATCCAGGCGCCCGAGCGGATGGAGCGCGCGGAAGAGGCCTCCCCCGGCGGCGCCTGAGAGCGCGCCACCCCCTCCCGCAAAGTGCGCGGGAGGGGGGGTGGACGGCAACGGGCGTGCGGGCGCTGCGGCGGGGTCCGCGCGGCCGCCGCAGGGCATCGACCAACGCAGCACGACGTTCTTCATCCATACACCAGACCCATGTCGCTTCTCGTCGTCGGCAGCGTAGCGCTGGACACCGTCGAAACGCCGTTCGGACGCGCGGAAGACGCGCTGGGCGGCAGCGCCACCTTCTTTTCCGCGGCCGCCTCGCTGCTGCACCCCGTGCAGCTGGTGGGCGTGGTGGGCGACGACTATCCCGTGGACGCGCTGCGCTTTCTGGCCGAGCGCAACGTGGACCTGGCCGGCCTGGAGCGCGCCCACGGCGAGAGCTTTCGCTGGTCCGGCGTCTACAGCTATGACCTGAACAGCCGCGAAACGCTGGAGACGCGCCTGGGCGTGTTCGCCGACTTCGCGCCCAAGATCCCCGAGCAGTTTCGTGACGCGGAGTGGGTGTTCCTGGGCAACATCGATCCCGAGCTGCAGATCAACGTCCTGGACCAGGTGCACCAGCCGCGGTTCGTGGCCTGCGACACCATGAACCTGTGGATCGAGATCAAGCGCACCCGCCTGCTGGAGCTGCTGGGGCGCGTGGACCTGCTGCTGGTGAACGACGCCGAGGCGCGCCAGCTTTCCGGCAACTCCAACCTGTCCCGGGCCGCGCGGTGGATCATGGACCGGGGGCCGCGCTACCTGATCATCAAGAAGGGTGAGCACGGCGCCATCCTGTTCACCCCGCACTCCACCTTCTTCGCCCCCGGCTACCCGCTGGAAGACGTGTTCGACCCCACCGGCGCCGGCGACGCCTTCGCCGGCGGCTTCATGGCGCACCTGGCGCAGAACGGGCGGGTGGAGGACGGCGACCTGCGCCGGGCCGTGGTCTACGGCTCGGTGCTGGGGTCGTACGCGGTGGAAAAGTTCTCGGTGGAGCGGTTCAGGGACCTTTCCGTGGATGAGATCGAGGAGCGGGTGCGGCACTTTCGCGAGATGACCATGTTCGAGCTCCCCGTGGACGCCGGTGTCTGACCAGCCCGGCCTTTCCTACGCCGCCGCGGGCGTGGACATCGACGCGGCACACCGGGCCATGAAGGGGGTCGCCGCCCTGGTGCGCTCCACGGCCACGCCCGACACCCTTTCGGCGCTGGGCTCGTTCGGCGGGCTGTACCGGGTGCCGCGCGACGCCCGGCAGCCGGTGCTGGTCGCCTCCACGGACGGCGTGGGGACCAAGCTGAAAGTGGCGTTCACCACGGGCCGCCACGGCACCGTGGGCGAGGACCTGGTGAACCACTGCGTAAACGACATCCTGGTGCAGGGGGCAAAGCCGCTCTTCTTTCTGGACTACGTGGGCGTGGGGCGGCTGGAGCCCGGGGTGGTGGAGGCGCTGGTGGAGGGGGTTGCGCGCGGATGCCGCGAGAACGGGTGCGCGCTGCTGGGCGGCGAGACGGCGGAGATGCCCGACATGTACCAGCCGGGCGAGTACGACCTGGCGGGGACCATCGTGGGGATGGTGGAAGAGGACCGGGTGATCGACGGCCGCGCCATCCGCCCCGGCGACGCCATCGTCGCCCTGGCTTCCACCGGGCTGCACACCAACGGTTACTCGCTGGCGCGCCGCATCGTCTTCGAGCGGATGAAGCTGACGCCGGACTCCGCCTTTCCGGAGGAGGACGGGAGCGTGGCGGACGTGCTGCTGCGCGTCCACAGGTCGTACCTGCGTTCGCTGTACCCGCTGGTGCAGGCCGGCCGGGTGCGCGGGCTGGCGCACATCACCGGCGGCGGCCTGGTGGACAACGTGCCGCGCATCCTCCCCGATGCCGTGGATGCGCGCTTCGAGCTGGCCAGCTGGAACGTTCCGCCCCTCTTCAGGGTGCTTCAGCGGGAGGGCGGGGTGCAGCAGGCGGAGATGTTCCGCGCCTTCAACATGGGCGTGGGGATGGTGGCGGTGGTCGCGGCGGACGACGCGGACGCGGTGGTGCGCGAGCTGTCCGCGGCAGGCGAGCGGGCATGGATCGCCGGGGAAATCGTCCCCGGCGGCGGCAACGTGGTGCTGAACTGACGGAGCGACTGGATGATCAAAAAGACGTGGGCGTTCGCGGCCGCCGCGGCGCTGATCGCCGCCCCCGCGGCGGCGCAGAACGACATCGAGAGCGTGTGCACCACCAACGTGCCCGTGCTGGCCGTGGAGCAGTGCACCATCGTGGCGCAGGCGGTGGACGCCGCGCAGCCGCAGCTGGGGATCCTGATGGCCGGCGGCAACCCGACGCTCGGCACGGCCAGCACGGGCGGCGTCCGGCTGGGCCTGATCCCCCGGGTGAGCCTTACGGGGCGCGTGAACGTGGTGGGCGCGCGGCTGCCGGACATCCGCCAGGAGGCGGACGGGCGGGCGGACAAGTTCACCGTCCCCGCGCCGGCCGTGGGCGCGAACCTCTCCATCGGGGTTACGCAGGGGTTTAGCGTGGCGCCCATGATCGGCGGGTTCGGCGCCATCGACCTGCTGGGGAGCGTGAGCATGCTGCCGCTGTCGCTGCTGGGCGACGACTTTGGCGACAACGCCTTCTCCTGGGGCGCGGGCGCGCGCGTGGGGCTGATCCGCGAGAGCTTCGTCACCCCCGGCGTTTCGGTGTCGCTGATGTACCGAAGCCTGGGCGACGTGCGCTTCGGCGAGGTGTGCCCCGGGACCGAGGTGCCGTCGGGCGAGAACCGCACCATCTGCTCTACGGACGGCGACTTCGGCGAGATCGAGTTCGGGCTGGACAACTGGAGCGCCCGCGCGGCGGCCAGCAAGCGCCTTCTGGGGCTGGGCCTCACGGCGGGCGTGGGATACGACCGGTTCGACACCAGCGCCGACTTCGCCGTGCGCGCGCCCGGGCCACCGGCGGGAGTGGAGCAGGTGTACCGGTTCAACGACGTGGCCGTGGACAACGACCGCTGGTCGGCGTTCCTGAACGCGTCGTTCACGCTGCTGATCGGCTCGGTGGTGGGTGAGGTGGGGTGGATGCAGGGCTCCAACCCCATCACCGGCTTCCCCTCCACCAGCGACTTCGATCCCCGGGACGGCACGTTCTTCGGGAGCCTGGGAGCGCGCCTGTCGCTGTGAGTGCGTGAGTGCGTGAGTGCGTGAGTGCGTGAGTGCGGGAGCGGGTGAGTGCGGGAGTGCGGGAGCGGGAGAGTGCGGGGGTGGACCCGTGCCGGGGGTGCGGGTGTCGCTACAGGGGCGGGCCGGCGATGGGGTGGACCCGTGCGGCGGGCGCCGGCCCCGCGACGGGGGCGGAGCCCGCGCGGGGGGCGGGCCTCGCGATGGGGGTGCGGGCCCCGGACGGAGGCGGAGCCGCGCGGGGGGGGGCCGAGATGGAGGCGGAGCCGCGCGCGGGGCGGGCCTCGCGATGGGGCGGATCCGTGCGGAGGTGCGGGCCCCGCGACGGGGGTGGAGCCGCGCGGGGGCGGGCCTCGCGATGCGACGCCGTCCTCGCGACGGGGCGGCTAAAGCCGCAGGCTGGAACTGCGATAAGCCCCGTCTCGGCGCCGCTGGCGCGTCGCCGAACGGGGCTTCACCCGCTCCCGCGGTCGCGGTCCCAGCGATGGCCGGACCTCCGCGCGCGGCCTCATCCGCGCGCGCCGGCCACCGGCCCCCGACACG
>JAHWJJ010000496.1 GCA_019348475.1 Gemmatimonadota bacterium
TTCTGATCTGCTTTTGCCCGAGCGCGACATCGTGCGCGAGGCCGAGGCCAGCCGGGCGCTCTGCACCGCCACGGCGGGGGAGAAGGCGCCCTCACCGTCGCTGGTGTGGCGATCCGATGCCGGCAACGCCCTGCTCGTTCGGCTTCGCGCGCTCGTAGCGCGCCAGCCACGCGCGGAGCGGCTTATCTCGTTCGATCGCCTTGGCCGCGAACTGGAGGTGCGCTCGCGGCTGCTCGCGCCGTGGCTCCACGCGCTGTGGTCGATTGCGTCGCCGGAGGGCGCGTACCTGCGCGCGCACGCCCGACTGGACCGGGCCGGGCTGGTCGTGCATCCCGGGACGGTTTCGTTCACCGCCGAAGAGCAACGGCTCGCGGCCTGGCTCGTGGAACTGCTCCAGGGCGCCGGGCTGAGCCCCGCGCGGCTGCGGGAGTATGCAAAACAGTATGGCGCCCGTCCCGACCTGCTGGAGCGCGTGAGCGTGAAGCTCGCGGAGCAGGGGCGGGTGGTGCGGATCAGCCCGGACTTCGCGCTGCACCACACGGCGGCGGACGAGCTGCATCGGGCCGCGGCGGCCCTGCCGCGGGAGGGAGTGACCGCGGCCGGGTTCGGAAAGGCGCTGGGCCTCTCGCGCAAGTACAGCATCCCCTATCTGGAGTACCTGAACGCCCAGGGCGTCGTTCGCCGGGACGGCGACCTTCACGTCCCGGCGTGAGCTGCCCCGGCCGCGTCACGCGACGGCGATCACCGGCTCGCCTGGCTCGGTGAGGACGCCGAAGGGAGCGAGGTGCAGCCCGCGGGAGCGGGTGAGGGCCAGGAACTCGTCACGTCCGGCCGGGTCGACGGCCACCAGGAGTCCCCCGCTGGTCTGCGGATCGCAAAGCACTGCCTTCTGGTCGTCGCTGAGCGGTCCCACCCTGTGACCGTAGCTGGCGAAGTTCCTCGACGTCCCGCCGGGGATGGTCTTCTGCTCCAGGTAGAACGGGAGCGACTCCAGGCGCGGCACGTCGCCGAAACGGACCTCCGCGCCTACGGCGCTTCCCTCGCACATCTCCAGCAGGTGGCCGAGCAGACCGAAGCCGGTTACGTCCGTCATCGTCGCGACTGCGTCCAGTCGCGCCAGTTCGGCGCCGATGTCGTTCAGCGTAAGCATCTGCGCCCGCGCCACCGCGAAATCCTCGTCCCGCAGCACTCCGCGCTTCTGCGCCGTCGTCAGGATGCCCACGCCCAGCGGCTTGGTCAGGTACAGCTCGCATCCAGCGCGTGCCTGCGCGTTGGATCGCATCTCGTCGCGCCGCCCGGTGCCCGTCACCGCCAGGCCAAAGATGGGTTCCGGGGCATCGATGCTGTGCCCGCCGGCCAGCGCGATCCCCGCGCGGCGGCATGCGTCCGCCGCGCCCCGGAGTACCTCGCCCGCGACCTCCGCCGCCAGGCGGTCCACCGGCCAGCCCAGGACGGCAATGGCCAGGATTGGCGTGCCCCCCATCGCGTACACGTCGCTGATGGCGTTCACGGAGGCGATCGCCCCGAAGTCGAACGGATCGTCGACGATCGGCATGAAGAAGTCGGTCGTGCTGATCACCACGCGATCATCGTCCAGCGCGAACACGGCCGCGTCGTCGCGCGCCCCGTTGCCCACCAGCACGCGCGCATCCGCCACCCCCTCGGGCACGCCGGCCAGCATCTTCGTAAGCACCGCCGGCGCGATCTTGCAACCGCATCCCGCGCCGTGCGAGTACTCCGTCAGCCGGATGGCTCCCGGCGGGCTTTCGGTGCTGGTGATCGTCACGGGCTCCGGTTGGTTCATCGGGTTGAAAGGGAAGGTCCTCAGACGCAGGCACGGAGGACACGGAGAGATCCTCCCCCGTCCTCCGTGCCCTTCCGGTCGAAGCGTATTCTCAGGTCCGTAGCCCCAGCCGCCGTTCGATCGCGATCCCTTCGCGTCTGACCTGGGGCCAGGGGATCGCGAGGGTGCGGATCTCGCCGCTCCGCTCCGCGCTCACCAGGAGGTCGAGACACTCCAGGATGACCCGCCGCTGGAGGTCGCGGTGGAACGGCACCCCGAAGTGGTGCCCCATCATCCAGGGAAGAAAGACCGCACGGGGCGGCTTCGCGTGCTCGGTGACGTCGCGCGCCACCGATGGGGAAACGGTCGGAATCCCTCGCTGCTCTAATGCGCGCTGGACCAGCGCGATACTCTGGTGGCAGATGGGTCAGGCAGGCGCCGCGAGGGCAATGTCCGCTCCTTCCTCGGCGATCGCCGTCGCGATGTCCTCCGCGAGCGTGCGCTCCAGCCGCTCGGGGTCCATGTTGTAGCCGATGAAGGTGTAGAAGTTCTCCGTCAGCCCGCCTATCACCCCCTCGTCCGCCAGCTCGCGCAGCCGGTCGATGGGGAAGATGACGTTGAGGTCGCGGTTGGCGCTCGCCGTGGGGTACTTGAGCTGATGGATCTCCAGCTCGTCCACGCGCGACGCCGAGGGAACGCGGCGGAAGGTGTAGTCGCCCACCGGGTGCACCGTGTCGAAGGGGAGCGACCCCTTCGGCTGCGTGCCGGAGGTGCTCACGAACGCGAGCCGGCACTCCCTGAGCGGCTTGCGCAGCGGCGCCAGGGGGACGAAGTCCGCCTTGTCGATCATGGAGCCGGGGTAGCGCTCGTTGACCGTGTCCCACAGCCCCGG
>JAHWJJ010000155.1 GCA_019348475.1 Gemmatimonadota bacterium
CGGCGCGGGCGCAGGAGCCCGGCACCCTGCCGCGGGACCTGGCCCAGCGCGTCACCAGACTGCTGAACGCGCCCGCCACGGAGCGCCACGAGGGCGTGACCGCCGTGGAGGCGGGGCGCACCGTGCCGTCGGACCTGGCCGTGCTGGAGGGCGACCTGGCGCTGGCCGGCCGCGTCAACGGCAGCGTGGTGGTGGTCAACGGCAACCTGCAGCTGGCCCAGGGCGCGGAAGTGGCCGGCGACGTGATCGTCGTGGGCGGCGAGATCTCGGGCGAGGACGCCGCCACGGTGGCGGGGGAGATGATCGTGTTCGACGAGCCCGTCTCGCACTGCCGGCGCGACGGGCGCGTGGACGTGAGCGGCCGGTGCGGGTCCCTTGCGGCGGTCGCCGCCGCGGCCGTCAGCCGGGCCGCCGCTGCGGAGGAGGGCGGCCGGCGCCCCGCGAACGAGCGGCGGAAGCGGGGGACGGCGCAGCTCGCCCTCTCGCCCGGGCGCAGCTACAACCGCGTGGAGGGGCTGCCCATCCACTTCGGCGCTGCGGTGGAGACCGGCGGCAGCAATCCGCTGCGCCTGCGGGGGATGGGGATCCTTCGCACCGCGACCCCTCCGTCGGCGCTGGGCGCCGACACGTGGGGGTACGACGTACGCGTGGAGCAGTTCATCGGCGGACACCAGACGCTGCGCGTGGGCGCACGGGCGTTCTCGGTGGTGGATCCCATCGAGGGGTGGCACCTGACCGACCTGGAGAACAGCCTTTCCACCTTCGTGCTGCACCGCGACTATCGCGACCACTACGCGCGGGAGGGGTGGAGCGGGTACGCCGTGGTTACGCCCCCCGGCTCACCCGTGACCATCACGGGCGAGGTGCTGTGGGAGGACCACCGCAGCCTGGCCCCGGCAGACCCCTGGACCCTGCTGGAGGACGACCCGTGGCGGATGCAGCCGCTGGTGGCCGAGGGGCCGCTGCGCGCGCTGGTGGCCACGGGCGTCGTCGACACCCGCAGCGAGGCGTGGGACCCTTCCAGCGGCTGGTACGTGCGCGCGCAGGTGGAGCACACGCTGGCGTCCGACCTCATCCGCCCCGCGTACGTGGCCACTCAGTCCGGCGGCGCCCCCACGGTGATCCCCAGCAACCGCTTCGGCGAGTACACGCGGGGGCTGCTGGACCTGCGGCGCTACAACCGCATCAGCCCGTCGCAGCGGCTGAACATGCGCATCGCGGTGGGGGGGTCCATGTCGGTGTTTCCCCTTCCCCCGCAGCGCCAGCACGCGCTGGGCGGTGAGGGCTCGCTTCCCGGCTACGGGCTGTTTTCGCTGGACTGCGGCGCGCGGCTGTACGCCGGCACGCGCACGCTGGGCCGTGACGGCACCCGCTTCTACAACGGCTACGGCTGCGACCGCTTTGCCCTGTTCCAGGCCGAGTACCGGGGGGATTTCTCGCTGCGGCTGCCGCTGGGGGGACTGACCCGCTCCAGCGCGGCGGGAGAGGGCGCCGCCGAGGGAGGTGCGCAGGTGCGGATGCTGGACGCGGACCTGAACTGGGTTTTCTTCGTGGATGCCGCCGGCGGGTGGACCAGCCTGGACAACCACCACGACGAAGACACCGCCGTGGACGTGGGTGCCGGCATTCTGCTGGGCGACCTGGGGGTGTACGTGGCCACGCCGGTGCGCGACGTATACGGCCGCGGCGGCGTGAACTTCTTCATCCGTCTGGCGCCGCGCTTTTGATCCGCGCCGCCCGCCTCCCGTTCGTCCTGCTCTTCGCGCTGGCGCTGCTGCAGCCCGGGCCCGCGCCCGCGCAGTCGCGCACGCCGCTCACCGTCTGGGTGGGCGGCCCGTCCGTGCGGTGGCGCCCCGAGGTGCGGATGAACGGGGTTCTGGGCGACCGCGCCCTGCGCGACGCGCTGCACAACGGCCTGCCGCTGCGCTTTCACTGCCGGGTGGAGCTGTGGCTGAAGGCGGAGCCGTTCGACCAGCTGGTGGGGGTGCAGGAGATTTCGCGCGCCCTGCTGCGCGCGCCCCTGGGCGAGGGGTACACGCTGGAAGACGGCCGCGTTCAGCGCCGCTACTCCACCCTGCAGGCGGCGGAGCGGGCGCTGCAGGGGGCGCTGGCGCCCACGCTGCACCCGCGCACCGGCGGGCGGCACTACTACCTGGTGCGGCTGAACGTGGAGACGCTGTCGCTGGACGAGCTGGACGAGCTGCGCCGCTGGCTGCGCGGCGAGGCGCGCCCCAGCGAAGCCGGCGCCCAGCCCCGCGGCGTGGAGCGCGGCGTGCGGCGCATCCTGGTGCGGCTGCTGGGGCTGCCCTCGCGCAGGTACGAAGCCCGGACTCCCATTTTCCGCGTGGGCTGAGGAGCAGGTTGTCCGGCCCCGGCTTCGCCGTGCTGCATGCGTGCGCTGGGACGGGGCGAAGACGCTGCGCCTCTGCCGTGTGCAGTTGAAGCCCCGCGCAGTTTGCGGGGCTTTCCGCGGTCGTTGCGGCGGCTTCAGCCGCTCCTGCGTTGGCCGGGCTGCACCAGATTTGCGGCGGTTTCAGCCGCTCCGGCCCGGGTCCGCCGTGCTGCACCACCACGCGCCCGACGTTGCAGGGCACGGGAGGTCCGGCACATATTTGACCCGTCTGCGAGCGCATCGACCGCGACGCCCTCACCGGCGTGTGCAGGCGGCGGTTGGGCGCGGCGCGCGCGCAGGGTCCGCGGCCGGAGTGGGCGCCCGGCGGCCGCCCTTTGCCGCCCAACTGATCCGCATCCGTCCCTCATGATCCAGGTTCGCGATCTCACCAAGCGGTACGAGGGGCGCGTCGCCGTGGACCGCCTCAGCTTCACCGTCCGCGGCGGCGAGATCCTGGGGCTGGTGGGGCCCAACGGCGCCGGCAAGACGACGACGCTGCGCGCCATCGCCGGCATCCATCCCCCCACGGACGGGACGGTGGAGATCGGGGGATTCGACGTGGAGCGCCAGCCGATCGAGGCCAAGCGCCGGCTGGGGCTGATCCCCGACGACCCACAGCTGTTCAGCACGCTCACGGTGTGGGAGCACCTGGACTTCACCGCCCGCGTCTACGGTGTGCGTGAGTGGAAGGCCGTGGGGGAGCGGCTGCTGGCGGAGCTGGAGCTGACCGACCGGCGCGACAGCATGGCCGACGAGCTGTCGCGGGGGATGCGGCAGAAGGTGGCCGTGGCGTGCGCGCTGCTGCACCAGCCGGCCGCGCTGCTGCTGGACGAGCCGCTGACGGGGCTGGACCCGCGCGGCATCCGCACCCTGTACGACCTGCTGCGGCGGCGGGCCGCGGACGGCGCGGCGGTGATGCTCAGCTCGCACCTGCTGGGGCAGATCGAGGGGCTGTGCACGTCCTTCCTCGTCGTGCGGCAGGGGCGGCTGCTGTTCCACGGCACCCGCGACGAGCTGCGCGCGCGCTACGCGGACCAGGTGGGGCCGGGCGCCACGCTGGAAGACATCTTCTTCCACCTGACGGAGGACCAGGCCCCGCCCCCCGCGGCCGGGGCGGCGGCGTGAACCCGGGGCTGCGCTACCTGCTGTGGGCCGGCTTTCGCGGCGTGTTACGGCGGGCGGGGCGGCGGATGCGGACCTTTCGCGGCTTTGTCTCCACCGCAATCGGCGTGCTGTTCTTTGCGCTGGTGGTCGGCACGCAGATCCTGGCCCTGGTCACGGCGCGCGAGGGGCCGCGGCTGCACGACCCGGCGATGCAGGGATTCTCGCTGGTGCTGCTGCTGTTCATGGTGTCGTCGCTGCTGGCCGCGGACGCGCCGTTCTACTGGCCGCAGGAGGTGCAGTTCCTTTTTCCCGCGCCCCTGCGGCGCCGCGAGCTGCTGCTGTACAGCCTGCTGAGCCGCGGCTGGGTGCAGGTGTTCAGCGGGCTTTGGCTGGGCGTGGTGGGGATGCGGATGGCGGTGCGCCCGGCCGCGGCCATCCCGGCGGTGGTGCTGTCGGTGCTCTGGCTCTACGTGCTGGCGCAGCTGGTGGGACTGCTCAAGCTGGCCATCGGCGACCGGCTGCCGCCCCGGGCGGGGCGCGCGGTGCGTCCGCTGCTGGGGATGGCGGCGGCGGTGGCGGGGTGGCTGTTCTACCGGCAGGTGCGCGCGGTGGGGTTCGGGCCGGCGCTGGGCGAGCTGTTCCAGTCGCCGGCGGCGCGCTGGGCCATGCTGCCGGCGCGCCCGTTCGCCGAGGTGTTCGCGGCGGGAACGGCGGGCGCGGCGCTGGCGTGGACGGCCGCCTCGCTCGCCCTGGTCCTGGCCACGGCGGGCGCGGTGCTGGCCCTGGACGTGGACTTTCGCGAGCGGTCACTGGTTTCCAGCGCCAGGCGGTTCGAGCGCATCCGCCGGATGCGGCGCGGGCGCGGCGGCCTGGCGTCCGCCGCGGCGCCGAAGAACCGGCGGCTCCCCGTTCCCTCGTTCGCCTTCGTGGGCGCGGGCGCGCCGCTCGCGCGGCGGCAGGCGTACGAGCTCGGGCGCGGCCTGCGGACGCTGGGGGCGCTGGCGTTCATGGCGGGGATGGCGTTCTTTTACGTCATCGGCATGCCCCGGTGGATCGGGTCCGAGGGCGGCGGCGAGCTGGGGACGTCGCTGGTGGTGCTCGCGGTGGTCTTCCCCCTCTTCGGCACCGGCGGGTTCTCGGTGGACTTTCGCCGCGACGTGGAGCGCATCGCCTACCTGCGCTCGCTGCCGCTGCGCCCCACGGCGGTGGCCGTGGGCGAGGTGTTCGTGGCGGCGGCCACGGTGGCGGTCTTCAACCTGCTGCTGCTGGGGGTGGCGGTGTGGGTGGTGGACGCACCGGTGGACCCGCGGATGGCCGTGCTGGCCGCCGCCGTGGCGCTGCCGGTCGCCTGGCTGGCGGTGACGCTGGAGAACTGGCTGTTTCTGCTCTTTCCCACCCGCACGCAGGCGGACGGGGGGCAGCAGAGCGCCTTCGTGGGAAAGCAGCTGATCAAGATGCTCTTCAAGCTCGTTCTGCTGGGCGTGGTGGCGGTGGCCGCGGGGCTTACGGCGCTCGCGGGCGGATGGCTGGCGGATACGATCGGCGCCGCGGCCGGCGCCGTGCTCGTAGTCGCGCTGGCCTGCTGGGGCGCCACGCTGCTGCTGGCGCGCGCGTACCAGGGCTTCGACCTTACGGTGGATACACCCGCATGATGGATCATCCCATGAACACGAATCTTCTCCGCCGGTCGCTGACCTTCACGGGCCTGACGGCGGCGGTCCTGCTCGCGGCGTGCGGCGAACGCGCGGCGGCGGGCGAAGGCGCCGGATCGTCTGCATCCACCGGATCCATCGCCGTCACGGAGCTGGCGCTGCAGGCGGCGCCGGGGAGCGGCGAGCCCAACCTGACGGTGGGGCCG
Source organism: Gemmatimonadota bacterium (assembly GCA_019348475.1). Classification (GTDB taxonomy): domain Bacteria; phylum Gemmatimonadota; class Gemmatimonadetes; order Longimicrobiales; family Longimicrobiaceae; genus Longimicrobium. The sequence continues at coordinate 5,355 of JAHWJJ010000155.1, forward strand.
GACGGCCGCGCGTACCTGTCGTGGATCGAGCCCGCGGCCGACAGCGCGCACGCGCTGCGCTTCGCGGTGCTGGAGGGAGACCGCTGGTCCGAGCCGCGCACCGTCGCCAGCGGGCGCGACTGGTTCGTCAACTGGGCGGACTTTCCCTCGCTGGCCGTCCTTCCGGGAAACCGGATGGCGGCGCAGTGGCTGCAGCGCAGCGGCCCCAACAAGTACGCCTACGACGTGCGCGTGGCCGTCTCGGCGGACGGCGGGGCGACGTGGACGCCGGGCGTGACGCCGCACACGGACGGCACGCAGACCGAGCACGGCTTCGTGAGCATGTGGCCCGCGGGGGGCGATTCCGTAGCGCTGGTCTGGCTGGACGGCCGCAAGTTCAAGCCGGCGGCGGACGCGCACGACGCGGCGAACGAGATGACGCTGCGGTACACCACCGTCGGCCCGGACGGGCGGCCGGCGCCGGACCGCGAGCTGGACGGGCGCGTCTGCGACTGCTGCCAGACGGGGATGGCGATGACGGGGCGCGGCCCGCTGGTCGTCTACCGCGACCGCTCGCCGGACGAGGTCCGCGACATCTACGTCACGCGCATGGTAAACGGCGCCTGGACGCCGGGCCGCCCCGTGCACCCGGACGGCTGGGTGATGCCCGCCTGCCCGGTGAACGGCCCGCAGGCGGCGGCGGAGGGCGACCGCGTGGCCGTGGCGTGGTTCACGGGCGCGGACAGCACGGCGCAGGTGAAGGTGGCGTTCTCCGGCGACGCCGGCGCTACCTTCGGCGCGCCGGCGCGGGTGGACGGCGGCAACCCCGAAGGGCGCGTGGACGTGGTGCTGCTGCGCGACGGCGCCGCGCTGGTGAGCTGGATGGAGCGGACGGGGGAGAAGGATGCCGAGGTGCGCATCCGCCGGGTGTCGCCGGATGGCCGGATGGGGGAGCCGCATACGGTGGCCGGCTCCAGCTCCGCGCGCTCCAGCGGCTTTCCCCGCATGGTCCCCGCGGGCGACGACCTGGTGTTCGCCTGGACCTCGCCCGGCGCTCCGTCCACCGTGCGCGCGGCGCGCCTTTCCCTCTCCGAAATTCGCTGATGGTGACGATGCACGGGACCACGAACCTGCTCCGGCTGCTCCCGTTCGCGCTGCTGCTGTCGGGGTGCGGCGAGGCGGCGCGCGGCCGCCCGGTGACGGTGGGCGCCGAGGCCCCCGCCTACGCGGCGGAGACGCTGGACGGCGAGCGCGCGTCGCTCGCGGGGCTGCGCGGCCGGCCGGTGCTGCTGAACGTGTGGGCCACCTGGTGCCACCCCTGCCGCCAGGAGATCCCCGCGCTGGAGCAGCTGCACCGCACGTACGGGCCGCGCGGCCTGCACGTGGTGGGCGTGAGCATAGACCAGGGCGACCAGGAGCAGGGGATCCGCGAGTTCATGCAGGAGTTCGGCGCCAGCTACCCCGTGTGGCTGGACCCCGACAGCGAGATCACGGCCGCGTATTCCACGCTGGGCGTGCCCAACACCTTTCTGATCGGTCCGGACGGCACCGTGCTGTGGAAGCACGTGGGCCCCGTGCTGGCCGACGACCCGGAGCTGCGGCGGCTGATCGAACAGTCGCTGCCCGCTGCTTCCTGAACGGCGAGGGGACGATGACGGAGCTTGCCAGACAGAAGTGCGAAGCCTGCCGCAAGGGCGCGCCCACGGTGACTCCCGAAGAGATGGAGACGCTGAAGCGCGAGGTGCCGGAGTGGACGGTGGTGGAGCGCGAGGCAATTCCGCGGCTGGAGCGGGTGTTCGAGTTCCCCGACTTTGTCCGGGCGCTGCGCTTTACGAACGAGGTGGGCGACGTGGCGGAGGAAGAGGGGCACCACCCCGCGCTGCTGACGGAATGGGGCCGGGTGACGGTGACCTGGTGGACGCACAAGATCCGCGGCCTGCACCGCAACGACTTCGTGATGGCGGCCAGGACGGACGAGGTGGCGCGCGGGGGGTGAGGTTCAGGATTGCCGACGCGCAGCACCCCCCGGCTGAAGCCGGGGGGTGGAAATGCCCAAAGCCCCGTCCTGGCTCGCTTGCGCTCGCCAGACGGGGCTTCAACTTCATGGGCGCTGCGCGCACACGACGGTTCCTGGGGACCCGGGCACCTCCGGCGGTGCGGCGAGGCTCAACCCGGTTCGGCAACGCGCCAAACGGCAGATGCGGCTGTCAATGATTACACCGTTGACAGCCGCGCTTGCGTTCGTCAGACTCTGTCGCGGGCACCACCGGTCCAGAAAGCGCTTCGCCCCCCGAACAAGGCGAAGCTTGCCGGAGGGCGGAGCCTTTCCCCGGAACCATCACCGCCTCCCCGGTAAGGGGGCGGGAGAGGATCTCCCGGGGCTTTATATGCCCAAAGGATAACCGCTTAGCAGGCATGCCGCAAGTGGATCATCTTAAGGAAATCAAGCGCGCGCTTTCGCCGCACCGGTTAAACCTCGCGTTCCGCGCGACGGCCGCGGAGCCCGATGCGGCCACGCTGGCACGGTGCCTCTACAATCTCGCGTTGTGTGAGGCCCTCTATCCGCCCCTTCACCACCTGGAAATCGCGCTTCGCAACAGCCTCGACGAAGTTCTCCGGGCGCACTACCCAACCAGCCCGCCGGGTGGCGTTGGCCCGGACGGGCTGCCGTATGCCGGGTGCTGGCTCGATGCCGCGCCCGGAGTCCTCGGACCGTGGGAACGGGCGGAAGTCCAGCGGGTGAAGCAAAAGCTCCGCGGTGCGGGCAAGGCCGTCACTCCGCACCGTCTGATTGCCGGGCTTTCATTGGGGTTCTGGGCGAACCTCTTTACCCGCGCATATGAAATCGGCCCGAACTCGTCTTACGTCCCGAGGACTGGCAGCAAGACCGCCCTGTGGCCCCGTCACCTGCGCGCGGTGCTCCCCCACCTTCCCAGGCGCTTCGCTACCCGCGATCACGCGTACAGGACGTTCAAGACCGTTGCCGATCTGCGCAATCAGGCCTTCCACCATCGGCCCATCTGGCGCCTTCACCTGAACGCACTCCATGTCTCGGCGACCGCGGCCATCGGATGGATCAGCCCCGATCTGAAGGAACTCACGATTGCCATGGACCGCTTTCCGCAGGTAGTGAAGCACGGCCTGGAGCCATACGAAAAGCACGTCGCCCAATTCCTCGCCGAGCGCACGCAGTAGTCCGCGCTCAGTCCGGCACGGCGGCGTCGCGCAGGCGGCGGTGGCGGGCCTGGCGCTCGGCGGCCTGGCGCGCCTCGTCCATCCGGTTCAGGCGGGTGAGCAGGGCGATCAGCCGCTCGTAATCCACCGCCAGCACGCGGTGGTTGGGGTTCGGCCCCTCCTCCTCGACGCGGATGCCGGCGTGCAGCGCATCCGCCGCCTCCCACTCGCGCCCCAGCGCCAGCAGCGCGTCGGAGAGCGCCAGGTGGTAGCGCACCTCGTTGGGCACCGACTGCACGGCCAGGCGGTAGCGGTCCACCGCGTCCTGCCACCGGCTCTGGCGCCCCAGCCGCACGCCTTCGTCGTAGGCGCGCCGCCCACGCTCCATCCGCTGCACCGCCTCTTCCGCGGGCGAGACGGCGGGCGGCGGGGGTGGGGGCGGCGGTGCGGGGGGCGGCGCCACGGGCTGGCGGGGATAGCAGGCGGCAAGCGCCAGCGGGGCCAGGAGATAGAGGATGCGGCGTACCTGCATGGAATCCTGCGAAAGCTGCGCGAGGGGTGGACGGCTGAACGCTAGCGCGGGCGTCCTACCCCGTCAATCCGCCGATGTGGCGCTCGCCGCGGCGCCGCGGCCGCGCAGGTGCTCCACGGCGTGCGCGTGCCCCCGCTCCCGTGCCAGGTCCCGCGGAC
>JAHWJJ010000156.1 GCA_019348475.1 Gemmatimonadota bacterium
TATCCCGGCGGTCGCGCGGCGGTGCTGGGCCTCGTCTCACGGCTCCGGCAGGGCCGGGAAGGGGGCTCCCTGGTGAGGGGTGGGAGAGAGCAGTGACGGAAACGGGGGAAGGGGGAGAGGGCGAAATGCGCCGGCGCGTGCTCTACATCGACCATTCCGGCGCGCGCGGCGGGGCGCTGCTGGCGCTCTGCTCGGTGATCCGCCGGCTGGACCGCGCGCGGTACGAGCCCATCGTGGCATGTATCCAGAACGTCCCCGAGGTGCTGAGCTCGTTCGGCGCGGCGGGTGCGGAGACGCTGCATGCGCCGGGGATCCGGGCGTTTCCGCACACCACGGGCGGGTGGGACGCACTGCATTCCCCCATCGGCGCGGTGCGCGCGGCCCGCGCGGCGGCGGCGTTCGTGCCCTCCGCGCGGGCCACGGCGGCGCTGGTGCGCAGGGTGGGCGCGGACCTCGTGCACCTGAACTCGCTCGTCCTGGCCCCGTCGGCCGCGGGGGCGCGCGCGGCGGGGGTGCCGGTGGTGTGGCAGGTGCGGGAGTCGGTGCATCCCGGGCATGCCCGCGTACGCCAGCGGCTGCTTGGACGAGCGCTGGCGCGCTGGTCCGACGCGGCGGTGTTCGTCTCCGCGGACGACCGGCTGCGCCTGGTGCGCGGGCGGCTGGGCCTGGTGATCCCCGACCCGGTGGACCACTCGCGCTTCGACCGTACGCTGGACGGCATGCACGTCCGCGTGGAGCTGGGGGTTGCGCCCGACGCGCCGCTCGTCCTTTTCATGGGCGGGGTGAGCGCCATCAAGGGCGCCCACGTCCTGCTGGCCGCGCTCCCGCGCGCGCGGCGCCGCCTTCCCGGGCTGCGCGTGGTGGTGGCGGGCGCCCCGATGACGGCAAGCCGAGCACTCGTGGCGCGCACCGCCCGCGCCGTGCTTCCCCTGGTGGGCCGATACACCGAGCGGCAGCGCTTCGAGCGCGCCTACCGCGGTGGAGAGATGGACCGCTGGGTGTGCCTGCTTCCGTTCCGGCCGGACCCCGAGCGGCTGATGGCGGCGGCCGACCTGGTCGTCTTTCCGTCCACCGTCCCGCACTCCGCGCTGCCGGTGATCGAGGCGGGTGCCATGGCCAAGCCGGTCGTGGCGTCCCGGCTGGGCGGCGTCGAGGAGCTGGTGGAGGATGGGGTCACCGGGATCCTCGTTCCCCCCGCCGATCCCGGCGCCCTGGCCGACGCCATGGTGCGCGTGCTGGACGATCCCGTTCTCGCGGCGCGGATGGGGGAGGCCGGGTACGCGCGGACGCTCGAGCGCCACGCCATCGGCCGCCACGTGGGCCGGCTGCTCTCCGTCTACGACGAGGTGCTCGCCGGGCGTTGATACCGCGCGCTCCCGCCGAAGGCTGCAGACGGCGGCTTTCCTCCCTCTTCGGGGGTCTCCGGATCAACGCCCGCGCGCGGCTCCTCGCAGCGTGTCGCACGCGGAATCCGCCTGCGCTGCGCGTTCCCCCCCCATGCATTCGGCCCGGCCCGGTGGGGCGGTCGGGGAGCCACGTGCCAGACGGCCAGCTGCACGGGCGCGCCGGCGCAACGATCCCGGACCGCGGAGGATCGTTCTGGAACAGGCGCCGGAGAACCCGTCCTGCCCGAGCGGGAAAGCCGATGGGACGACCAAGTGCGACGGGCGAGCGGCGGGCAGTGCGATTGTGCAACGGCCGGAGGCGGACCGGAAGGGATCGGCAGGTGCAGGCGTGTCTCGGTGGAGCGGATGCTGCCGGCGAGGGGACGGGATCGGATTTTTGAAACGCCGGATCGATGTGGCGCGCGGATGCCCGCCGGGGCACATCATTCACCCGAGTACGATCCGTAGCAGCCGCGTTGAGGTACCCGTCCTCACCGATGGGCGCCTTCGAAGCGGGGCGCTGGAGATCGCGCTCGTTCATCTCGCCGCCGGGGGATCAGGCCGGGGACGGAGGAGAGGACGTGGAGAGCAGGGGCAGCCGATCGCTCGGCGCCCCATGCAATGGCCGGCCGACGGGTGCCGGACCATCCCTGGCGGGGTGCGAAGAGCGCGTGCGCCGCGACCCGCCCGATCAGTTCGCTCGTCCCAGGCGGGGCGCGGCGGCGGTGAAGCGCAGCCGCAGCATGTGGTTGCGGGCGCGGACGCCGTCCTTTCGGTCCAGGAAGTTCACCGCGTCGTTCTGGAAGAAGATGTTCCAGCGGTGCTCCAGCGCGTACTCGGCGTCCAGGCGCACGCCGCCCACCGCCCACGCCGCGCGCACCCCGCCGAACATGCTCACGTCGTACGCCAGGTACCGGTTGAACCCGCCGGGCTGGGCGTAGTACGCGTCCTGCGCCCAGCGCACGCGGGCCAGAAAGAGCCCCGCCCGCCCGCGGCCGCGCAGCCAGTCCGCCGCCACCCACTGCCCCGACCCCCCGGGCCCCACGGGCGAGCCCAGCACCTGCCCCTGGTGGGTGTACCCCTGCGGCACCTGCGCGCTGGCGTACCAGCTTCCGTTCTCGCGCCACGCATAGGTGGGGCTTTCTTCCAGGTAGGTGTGCTCCGCCTGGATGCGCAGGTCGCCGCGGCGCAGGGGGCGCAGCCACTGCAAGCCCAGCGTGTAGCCCTGGCTGTGCTCGGGCGTTTCCAGCAGTTCGCGCAGGTAGATGGGGAGGCGCGTGCGGGCCCACTCCGCGTACACCTCCATCCCCGCCTCCGGCATCAGCAGCCGGCCGAAGAACGAGGTGATCTGCTCCGACGGATCACGGTAGATCGCGCCGATCTGGTCCCAGCGGGTAAACACCAGCGCACCCTGGGAGAGCGCGTCCGCCGCCCCCTCGGCCGGCGCGTAGACGCTGCGCGCCACCCCCAGCGACAGGGCGCGCGAGGGGGCGAGCACCACCGCCGCGGCGCTGAACGACCGCCAGCCGCGCTCGCCGCCGTGCGCCGCCGCGTACCACCGCGAGTCGCGCAGCGCCCCGGCGATCCACCGCGCCTCCACCGTTCCCGCGGGGGTGCGCAGCGGGCGGGCCGTGCGCACGAACAGGTGGCCAAACCCCGGCGCCTGGTTGCTGAGCACCAGCGCGCTGCGAACCCCCGGCCCCCACCACTGGTTCTCGGTGGCCGCGCCGAACGCCACCGCGCCCGCCCGCACCGTGAGCGACGACTGGCCGGCGCGCACCCCGGCCACGGCGTCGTCGCCCATGCGGTAGGGAAGGTCGATGGAGTGCTCGTTCCGCTGCCAGTCGGGGTAGAACGTCTCCGGGTCCGCCTGCCGCCACTCTGGGGGGAGCAGGGTGTCAAACGGCGTGTTGGCGGACCAGGCCAGCTCCGGCGCGGCGATCAGCCGCACCGGGCCCACCTGCACGTCCACCCCCGCCATCACCAGCGTGCCGCCGCCCCGTCCGGCCCACAGCGCGCCGTCCAGGAACGAGAAGGGAAGGCGGGAGTTCCACGCCAGCAGCACCTCGGGCGCCAGCACCGCCAGCGGGCGCCCCGCCGGAGCCGCCGCGGCCATGGACGACGGGCTGCGGAGAAGAAAGCCGCCCGGCGCTTCTGTCCCCCGCAGCTGCGCCGCGCGCAGCGCCTCTTCCTGGGCCCCGCCCACGGTGGGCAGGGCGCGCAACCACGCCGGGGAGGGCGGCGCCGGAAGGGCGGCCGGGAGCGCCGGGGCGCCGCTGTCGCCCGGCAGGGTGACGGCCTGCGCGGCGGCGTCGCCGGTGATCAGCAGCGGCGGAGGGGGCGCCGGCGGGGCCGTGTCGGCCGCGGCGGCCCCGGCCTGTGCGGCCGCCCCGCCCGCGCCGGCCATCAGGGCCAGGGCGAGCAGCGGCGGCAGGTAACTGCGTACGGACATGCGGGTTGGGTGCGTGGGCGCGACGGGTGGCGACTGGACACGGGCTGCACCATACGATAACATCCCTGGGCAGGGCCCGTCCAATGTTCGCCCTGCGCCACGCCGTGTCCGCAGCCCATTACACGACCCATGCGAACCCGATTCCGGCCGGTGCCGGCGTCCGCCTGCTGCGCGCTCGCCCTCTTCCTGGCCGTTCCGCTCGGCGCCCAGCGCCCCGCGCCCGACCTGCGCAACGAGGCGGTGGTGGTGGGGAGCGACGCGGAGCGGTACCTGCGCGTGCTGCAGGTGGCGGGGGCGGCGCCGCTGTATCCCTGGAGCATCCGCGGCTTTTCTCCCGCGGAAGTGGACCGCCTGCTCCCCGACACGGCGGCGCACCCCTGGCGCGACCGCCTCCCCTCCGCCGATTCGGCGCCGGGGACGCTGCGGGTGCGCGGCGTGCGCCCGCAGGCCGGGCTCACCTACAACTCCGCCTTTCCGCAGGGGACCAACGACGGGGCGCTGTGGACGGGGCGCGGCCTGACCGCCGCTGTGAGCGCGGGCGTGGAGGTGCGCGTGGGCTCCGCGCTGTCGCTGCGCGTGGAGCCGCTCGCCTTCTGGTCGCAGAACCGCTCGTTTCCACTGCTGGTGGATGGCCGGCCGGACTCGCTGCGCTTCACCGATCCCTACTCGCCCGGCGGCATCGACCTGCCACAGCGTTTCGGCGACGGCTCGTTCGTCCGGGTGGACCCCGGGCAGAGCACGCTGCGCCTGGACGGCCGCGGCTTTGCGGCGGGAGTTTCCACGGCCAACCAGCAGTGGGGCACGGCCGTGGACCAGCCGCTGCTGCTCGGCCCCACCGCGGCGGGCTTTCCGCACGCGTTCCTGGGCACCTCCACGCCCTGGAACGTGGGGCTGGGGCGGCTGCACGGGCGCGTCGTGTGGGGAAGCCTGGGGCAGTCGGCGTACTCGGAGGTGCGCGGCCACGGCAGCCGGCGGCTGATGACCGGTGTCGTGGGGGTGTTTCTCCCCGCACGGCTGACCGGGCTGGAACTGGGAGTCGCCCGATTCTTCCACGAGCCGTGGCCCGAGGGTGGCGTCGCCGCCGCCGACCTGACGCGGCCGCTGGAATCGTTCTACAAGGGGAACCTGGGCGGGCGCGACGAGCCCGGGGGGCCGCCCGGGGTGGAGAACCAGCTGGCGATGGGGTTCTTCCGCTGGACCCTTCCCGCCAGCCGGTTCGAGGTTTACGGCGAGTTCCTGCGGGAGGACCACAACTACGACCTCGAGGACCTGATCCTGGAGCCGGACCGGTCCTCCGGGTACCTGCTGGGCGGACGCAAGGTGTGGGGCCGCGACGGGGTGCTGCGGACGGTGCGCGCCGAGTGGGTGAACACGACGCCGTCGCACCTGAAACGAGGCGCGCACCAGGGGCTCCCCTACCACCATTCGAGCACCCGGCAGGGGCACACGGTTCACGGTCAGCTGCTGGGTTCGCCGGCGGCGTACGGCGGGGGCGGCAGCGTGGTGGCCCTGGAGGCGTTCACGCCGCGCGGGCGGTGGAGCGTGGACTGGACGCGCGCCCGCATCTCCGCCCCGCGGCGCACCAGCCCCCGCGGCGCCCCCCTCACGCACAGCGGGTGGAACGTGGTGCACTCGCTGGGAGGCGAGGTGGTGGCGTTCCGCGGGCGCCTCGACCTGGTGGCGCGGGTGCGCGGCAGCTGGGAGCTCAACCGCCACTACGCCGACGACGCCTTCAACCTGAACGCCTCGCTGGGCGTCCGTGTCGGGCTGTAGTCCCGGCGGGGGGGCGACGCGCGACGGAGCCGATGATCGACTTTCACAACCACCTGATGCCCGCGGTGGACGACGGCGCGGGCGACGCGGAACAGGCGGAGCAGGCGCTGCGCGCCTGTCTGGAGCAGGGCGTCCGGACGGTGGTGGCCACCCCGCACGTAAACGGGGCGCTCACCGGCGACGCCCGCGGCGTGGCGGAGCGGCTGGCGGAGCTGGACCGCGGCTGGGAGGCGCTGGTGGCGGTGGGCGCGGCGGTGCCGGAGGTGCGGCTGCTGCGCGGCGCGGAGGTGATGCTGGACACGCCGCACCCCGACCTCTCCGACCCGCGCCTGCGGCTGGGCGGCACCGCGTACGTGCTGGTGGAGTTCCCGTTTATGACGGTGCCGCCCAACGCCACGCAGGCGCTGTTCGACCTGCGCATGCGGGGGTGGACCCCCGTGCTGGCGCACCCGGAGCGCTACGGCAACGCCCCGGCGGAGCTGCGCGGCCCCGAGGAGTGGCGGCGCGTGGGTGCGCTGCTGCAGGTGAACGCCGGCTCGCTGCTGGGGCGCTACGGCTCCGAGGCGCAGCGCGTGGCCAACGGGCTGCTGGCCCGGGGGTGGGCGGACTTCATCTCCAGCGACTACCACGCCCGCGGCCGCCTGTCCGTGGCCGACGCCCGCGCCGAACTGGAGCGGCGCGGCGCCGGCGAGCAGGCGCGGCTGCTGATGGAAGAGAACCCGCGCCGCATGCTGGCCGGCGAGGCCCCGCTCCCCGTGCCGCCGCTGGCGGCCGCGCCGCCGCTCTGGCGGCGGGTGCTGGGTCTTGGGCGCGGGTAGGCGGCCCGGCCCCGTGCCGGCGCGTCCGCGCGGGTCGTACTTTCACTCTCTGACGCCGCGCGGGGCGCGGCGCACCCGGGATATCCGACTTCATGCAACCCACGCAGTACGAGCAGACGGTCCTGGAGCTTCGCGCCTCGCCCCGCACCTGGCTGGTCACGGGCGCGGCTGGCTTCATCGGCAGCAACCTAGTGGAGCGGCTGCTGGCGCTGGGGCAGCGGGTGGTGGGGCTGGACAACTTCTCCAACGGGTTCCGGCACAACCTGGACGAGGTGCGGGCGCTGGCGGGCCCTGCCGCGGAGGCGTTCCGCTTCGTGGAGGGCGACATCCGCGACCTGGACACCTGCCACGCCGCGTGCGCGGGGGTGGACGTGGTACTGCACAACGCGGCGCTGGGCTCCGTGCCCCGCTCCATCTCCAACCCGCTGGCCACGCACGGCTCCAACCTGGACGGCTTTCTGAACATGCTGGTGGCCGCCCGCGACGCCCGCGTGCCGCGCTTCGTCTACGCCGGGTCCAGCTCCACCTACGGCGACCACCCCGCGCTCCCCAAGGTTGAAGACCGCATCGGCCGGCCGCTGTCGCCGTACGCCGTCACCAAGTACGTCAACGAGCTGTACGCGGGTGTCTTTCACCGCACGTACGGGCTCCGCACCATCGGCCTGCGGTACTTCAACGTCTTCGGGCCGCGGCAGACGCCGGACGGGCCGTACGCCGCCGTCATCCCCCGCTGGATCTCGGCGCTGCTGCACGGCCGGCCGCTGGTGATCAACGGCGACGGCACCAACAGCCGCGACTTCTGCTTCGTGCACAACGTGGTGCAGGCCAACGTGCTGGCCGCCACCGCGCCCGACGAGAGCACCGACCAGGTGTACAACGTGGCGGTGGGCGACCGCACCACGCTGAACGAGCTGTTCGCGCTCATCCGCGACGGGCTGGCGGCGGTGCGGCCGGAGGTGGCGGACGCGCGGCCGGAGTACGGCCCCACCCGCGAGGGCGACGTGCCCCACTCGCTGGCGGACATCGGCAAGGCGCGGGCGATGCTGGGCTACCAGCCCACGCACACCCTGGCGCAGGGCCTGGCCGCCGCGCTTCCCTGGTACGTCCGCTCGCTCGCCCCGCCCCCCGTGCCCGCCGACGCGGGCGTGGGCTGACCCGGCCGCGGGGAGTCGCGCCCGGGGCGAACACGGCGCCGACGACGCAAGAGGATGCGGACACCCCGTCGCGCGTCCTCTTTTTCGTTCTTCGGGATGGTCGTGATCGCCATCCACCGCGAACGCAAAACATCACCCCGGTTTTTCAGGACGGGGGTTCATACCGCTAGCGACGAGGACGAGGCCGCGCGCTCCCGGACGGCGCGCTCCGCGGCGGCGGCCACCGACAGGCCCAGGGGAAGGAACGCCCACTCGCGCCCGCGGCGAACCAGGGTGCGCACTGCCCGCTCCGCCCAGGGCGCCGTGCGGCGCAGGGCGGCCAGCGGCGGGAACGCCGAGGGGAGCGCCAGGCCGTGCTCCCCCAGCGCCGCCGGTGTCCCCGTACGCCGGGCGACCGCGGCGATGCCGGACTGCCACGCCAGCTCCAGCCGCAGCCCGTGCAGCCGCCGGCGCGCCAGCTCCGAGTACAGCAGGTAGCTGCCGGCCGCCGTGAGCTCGAAGGGGTCGGCGCACGGGATGCGCGACGCGACGCTCCGCGCCATCTCCAGCTGGCGGGCCAGGACGTCGGCCTGCGGCTCCCCCGCGATCGCCGCCTCGACCTCGCGCACCGACCGATCGTCGGCGTGCTGCAGCCCCTCGGCCAGCACCAGCAGGTCGCGGATGCGGCCGCGCCGGTCCGCGTGCTGCACCGCCGAGTGCAGCAGCACGTAGCGCAGGTGGTCCGCCGGGTCGAGCACCAGCAGGGGCGAGTCCGCCGCGGGGCGCACCCGCTCCCATACGACGGGGGAGAGCCCCGGGACGGCGGTGTGGATCTCCACGGGGATGGCGCCGGGGACCGCGCGCACGGCCAGCCGGTGCGCCGCCGGGCCGCCGTGGTGCGTGTACCCCGCCGCGTCCAGCGCCGCGGCCAGCGCCGCGGCGTCGGCCGCGCTCCCCAGCACGTCCAGGTCCATGAGCCGCGGCCCGTTGCCGCCCCGCAGCAGGGGGACGCCCCCCTTGAGCACGACCAGCCGCACCCCCGGCGACCCCGCCGCGCCCGCCAGCCGCCGCAGCTGGGCGCGCGCGGAGAGCACCATCCGGCTCTCGGCCCGGGCAAAGCCGGCCACCGCCTCGGCGGCCGTGCCTGACAGCAGGCCCCCGGCGCGCGCCGAGAGCTCCAGCGCGCACTGCTCCACCCGCAGGAACAGGCGCCACGCGGCCGCGGAGACCTCCGGCGGCGCGGCGGCTGGCGCGGCGGAGCAGAGCGTCCGCAGCGCCCAGCTGCGAAGGTGCAGGGCGCCCATCACGGGCTCAGGGGTGGGCGGCATCGGGCGGCGACCGGGGGGTGGGGGGCTCGCGACGCAGGAAAGCTGCGGCGCGCCTTCCGGCCGCGCAACCGGGCGGCCTTTCGCGGGGGGCGCGCCGGCCCGTATACTGCACCGCCGCGCGCCCGATTCGCGCCGGACGGGGAGCCGCAGCTCCCCGTCCGTTTTTCCACAGTCAGGAGATCCCTGATGGACCCGCAGCACGCCGGCCCGCCCGTGCACGCTCCCCGCATCGTCCCCAAACCGTGGGGAAGGGCGATCTGGTACGCCCACGAGGAGCGCTACGCCGGCAAGATCCGTGAGGTC